>NZ_CP040755.1:1211242-1514053 GCF_024585285.1 Colwellia sp. M166 | reverse complement strand
TTAATCGTGTTACAGAAGAGCAATATTACCTTGAACGAGACGAATATTGCCATTTTAGCTTACTTTCACCACTTGTTTACCGGTAAAACCTCCAGCCAGTTGTTTATTCAATGCGGCAGAAATATGTTCAGCATTAAATTCAACTAGGCTCACTTCCGGCACGGTTAAGTCACCTTTTGCTAAGTCTTCAAGCAACAACTTACTCATAAAACTCATGCGTTGTTGTGCGCATAAGCTGTTGGCAAGCCAAGCACCAGCAAGTGAGACAATACTAATGTTAGGTGCTTTTCTAAAAAGTAATTCTTGTTCAAAATTTGGCAATGGCTTTAAACAAGCAATATGACCACAAAAACGCATTAATTCAATATTGCGTCGCGTCGCATCACCACCAATAGCATCAAGTACCGCATCAAACCCTTGTGGTCCTAATTCATGGCGTATTTTTTGACAAAGTTTTTTGTCTTGATAATCAAAAACGACATCGGCGCCTAATGATTTGACTAATTTATGGTTACGTTTGGCTGCTGTGGTAAAAACATCAGCACCACGCTGTTTAGCAAATTGAATGGCAATTTGACCAACAGCACCAGCGCCACCGTCGATCAATAAGGTATCACCTTCGGTAATTTGTAACTTGTCGAGTGAAATTAGCGCCGTCATACCCGCGCAAGGTAAAGCTGCAGCATGCTCTGAACTAATGCCCTCAGGCACGACAGAGACCGCATAGTTTGGCACTTTAGCGTATTCACTGAGTACACCTTGCTCACCCATACTGGCATGCCACATAACACGAGTACCCATAGTGGGATAAATGCCTTTGGCTGCATCAACAACAACACCAACGGCATCTAAGCCAAGTATATGTGGGTACTGCCAATGGCAAAAACCTGTTTTTGCATATTCTGCATCTAACGGGTTAAGGCCAACATACTCTATCTTGATCAATAATTCATTATCACGGCATTGCGGTACATTCAGTTGAACATTTTCTAATCGAATCTGTTCATTGGCTTCGGGTAAAACAATGGCGCGCATAGTTTTAGCGATAATGTCATTAGGTAAAATATCAGTATCTAGCATCAAAATATCTCTATCTGTTAGGTGTGCTTAACGCATAGCTCCATTGCCCGTTAAATGACTGGTAAGCATTTACTTTAGCAAGCAAAGAAGAAATCGTTGAATCAACAGCATTTTCTTGTGCTATTAAAACATCCTGACGGGCATCTAACAACTCTAAGTAAGGTATTTGACCTTCTTCGTACATGGCATTTGCTTGGAGAAATGCTTTATTAGCAAAGTGATAACGCTGTTCTGAAAACTCTTGCTTCTGCGCTTGATTGAGCAAAAACTGTAAAGCAAGTTCACTTTCACTCAGGGCACTTAACACCACTTGTTGATAATCACTATAGGCTGCTTGCGTTAAAAACTGTTGGGCATCTCGTTGTGCTAACAAGGCAGGGTAACTCAGTAGTGACCACTGTAATTGTGGTGCAACTTGCCATTGTTGCTGAGTATCGCTAAAACCATTGCTACCTATGCTGACGACACCAGCAAAGCTGGTTAAACTAATATCAGGCAATAATGCTTTGCTGGCTGAAACACTTAAGCTATTGGCTTGGCTAAAGTCATAAAGTGCGCGGCTAATATCTGGCCTTAGCGCAATGGCTTTATTTGGCTCGCTTAAGGAAACACTAAACTCATGCTGTAAAATAGCTTGCTCGTTGGTTAATTTCAGCTCTTGTGCTAAACGACCGGTTAATACCGCCAATGTTGATAAATCTCGGTACTTAGCGTATTCAATTGCTGGCATTAAGGCTTGTTGTTGTCTAAGTTGCGCCATGGTTCGATTTAAGTCGAGATCGTTGGCAACACCTTCGTCAACACGCGCTTGTAGCACCTCAATACTTTGTCTTAAGGCTTCTATTTGCAAAGTAAGGATATGTTGTTTTTCAACATTACCTTGATAACTTACAAAGCCTTTAACCACTGATGAAACCACTTCAATTTGTAATAAACGCACTTTTTCGGCTTGGCTCATGGCTGAAGCATTGGCGGCATCAACTAAGGCGGTAATACGACCAAATAAATCCAACTGCCAATTGAGCGCTAAATTAGCACTTGACTGGCGAGCGTTTGTTGCACCTAAGCCACTACGCTGAGCACCAATTTCAACACCACCTTGCGGTAGGTATTGCGCTTGTTGTTCACCTAACCGCGCTAAAGCACTTTTCAGGGTTAATTGACTGGTGTGTAAGTTGTGATTATTCGCTAATGCATCAGTAACTAATTGATTAAGTTGGCTTGAATCAAGCTTTTGCCACCAGTTCGTTTCATTTTTACCGCTTAGCTCTCCGGCAATATTTGCTTTAGCGACAAAGTCACTCACTAAGTTTTGTTCATTTGCCGTATCAATTTTACTTGCACAGCCAGATAACAATATCGTTATTATCACCGCACGGGCAGCGAGGCTGGATTTAAGCTTTTTCTGTAGCAAGTTAATCATCAGACAACTCCTGTGTTTTTGCTTTCTTACGGGTTACTAGCATGTAAAAAACGGGGGTGAACAATAAGCCAAATACCGTGACACCAATCATGCCCGAAAATACGGCGTTACCCATGGCGTGACGCATTTCTGCCCCGGCACCTGTTGCTAATACCAGTGGCACAACACCGGCAGTAAAGGCAATTGAGGTCATTAAAATTGGGCGTAAACGCATACGACAAGCCTCAAGTATTGCTGCTAAATGTGATAAACCTGAGTCGTGTCTATCTTTGGCAAATTCGACCATCAATATCGCATTTTTCGAGGCTAAGGCGACCAGTACTATCAAAGCAATTTGGGTAAATATATTATTATCTGAACCGACAAACCAAACGCCAAGTAAGGCAGAGAAAATAGTCATAGGGACAATTAAAATAATTGCCAGTGGTAAGCGCAAGCTCTCATATTGAGCGGCGAGTACCATAAAGACTAGTAGCACCACTAATGGGAAGATATAAACCATGGTATTACCCGCCAGTACTTGTTGGTAGGTGACTTCGGTCCACTCATATTCAATGCCAGCAGGCAATACTTCTGCTAGTACTTTTTCAATAGCCAGTTGTGCTTGGTCTGAACTGTAACCCGGTGCTGGGCTACCATTAAGCTCAGCACTTGGATAACCGTTATAATGCATCACACGGTCTGGACCAATCGTCGGTGTGACGGTTAATACCGAGCCGAGTGGCACCATGTTACCTGCGCGATTGCGTACTTTTAGGTTCAGAATTTGCGCAGGGTCTTGACGATAATCTGCATCGGCCTGGGCGTTAACTTGGTAAGTTCGGCCAAATATGTTGAAATCGTTGACATAAACAGAGCCTAAGTAAATCTGTAAAGCGTCAAATACTTCATTTAATGGGATGCCTTGAATAAGCGCTTGCTCACGATCAATATCAATATCCATTTGTGGTACTTGAATACGAAAACTTGAGTAAAGCCCCATTAAAGCAGGATCTTGTTGTGCTTTACCAATAACCGCTTGTAAGCTATTGAACAAGGTTTCAAAGCCTTTGTTTGCTCTATCTTCAATTTGTAGTTTAAAACCACCGGTTGTACCTAAGCCTTGAATTGGCGGCGGCGGAAATACTGCAACGAAGGCTTCATCAATAGCGGCAAAACGTTGATTTAACTGCGCGGCAATCGCCATGGCAGACTGGCTGGGATCTGTTCTATCGGCAAAAGCATCTAATGGCGTAAAAACAATACCGCTGTTCGGACTATTGGTAAAACCATTCACGGATAAGCCTGGAAAGGCAACCGTGTGGGCAACCCCTGGCACTTCTAAGGCAATTTTTTGCATTTGTGCCAGTACATCTTGCGTACGATCAAGACTGGCAGCATCAGGTAATTGGGCAATAGATACTAAATATTGTTTATCTTGTTGTGGAATAAAGCCACCAGGCACAGCATCAAATAATTTAATTGTACCGCCCACTAAAGCGATATAAGCCACCATCACAACAACGGTCATACGGATAAGTTTCTGTACGAGTTTTTCATAGCCATTTGCACCGCGATTAAATACTCGGTTGAAGGGTTCAAATAACCAACGACCAAACAATTTATTCAACAAACGCGTAAAGGCGTCTGGTTTTGCGTCATGCGGTTTTAATAACAAAGCTGCTAACGCTGGCGACAAGGTCAGTGAATTAAAGGCTGAAATAATCGTTGAAATCGTGATAGTTAAAGCAAATTGCTTATAAAACTGTCCTGATAAACCGGTAATAAAAGCGGTTGGAATAAATACCGCACTTAATACTAAGGCAATGGCAATAATAGGGCCGGTTACTTCGCTCATCGCAACACGCGTTGCTTCTAGTGGCGATAAACCTTTTTCGATATTACGTTCAACATTCTCCACCACCACAATGGCATCATCGACCACGATACCGATCGCTAAAACTAAGCCAAATAGCGATAGGGTATTAATCGACACCCCTAACCATTGCATCACGGCAAAGGTACCAATCAGTGAAATAGGCACGGCAATTAATGGAATGATCGATGCCCGCCAGGTTTGTAAGAATACGATAACAACAATAACAACTAAGGCAATTGCTTCTAATAAAGTGGTAATAACCGCATCAATAGAGCCGCGAACGAAAACTGTTGGGTCGTACACTATGTCGTATTCAACACCGGCTGGAAAATCATTTGCTAAGCGTGCCATGGTTTCACGTACTTGATCAGAAAGCTCAATTGCGTTTGAACCCGGACGTTGGAAAATAGGCATAGCGAGTGCTGGTTGGTTATCAAGTTCAGCTCGAAGTGAATATGAGTCTTGCCCTAATTCAACACGAGCAATATCAGATAAACGCGTTAATTGGCCTTGGTCTCCCACTTTGATAATAACTTGTTCAAATTCTTCGATATTGTTTAAACGGCCTTTAACGTTTAACAATATTTGAAATTGGCTATCGTTAGAGATAGGTTGTGCGCCTAAACTACCTGCAGCAACTTGTTGGTTTTGAGCACGTAATGCGGCTACTACATCTGTTGCTGTTAATTCACGTGATGCCAAGGCATCTGGGTTTAGCCATACGCGCATGGCGTATTTACCGCCACCAAATAAACGAATATCGCCAACGCCAGATAAACGGGCAATTTCATCTTTAATGTTTAGATCGGCATAGTTAGATAAGTACGCCGTATCATGGGTTTTTTCGGGTGAGTATAAATGCACTACCATAGTTAAATCAGGTGATGATTTTTCAGCAACCACACCTAAGCGTTGTACTTCTTCAGGTAAACGCGGCAAGGCACTGTTAACACGGTTTTGTACTTGCACTTGTGCTCGGTCTAAATCAGTACCTAGGGCAAAGGTAACTGTTAATGTCATACGGCCATCGCTGGTCGCTTGTGAAAACATATAAAGCATGTTTTCAGTGCCGTTAATTTCTTGCTCGAGCGGTGTTGCCACCGTTTGTGCAATAACCGTTGGGTTGGCACCTGGATAACTGGCAGTGACAACAACGGTCGGCGGGACAACTTCTGGGTATTCGCTAACCGGTAATTGAAATAATGAAATACCACCACCGATCAAGATGATCAGTGACAATACCGCCGCAAAAATCGGGCGTTGAATAAAAAAGTGAGAAAAATTCATGTTCAGCTCTTAGTACTTAGCAACAAGGCTAGCATCGTCAAATGTAGATAAAGTAAATGCGATATCCGTGCTATCAATGGTGACGGTATTCGGGTTAACAGGCATGCCAGGACCAACACGCGCTGGACCGTTAACAGCAATAATATCGCCTTCGCTTAAACCTGATGTAATAGCACGGAGTTTTCCGTAACGCTCGCCGATTTCAACTAACTTGTAGGCAAGCACATTGTTTTTATCCAAAGTTAGTACGAAACGATTCTTTAAATCTGTACCTATGGCACGCTCCGGCACAATAATTTGCTCAGTAATGGCATTAGCCGCCAGTTTAATACGAGCAAAAGAACCGGCTCGTAACTGGTCGTTTATTTGCTCATGTTCGCCTTCAAAAATTGCCCGTACACGCAATGTGCCGGTTGACGCGTTAATGCGGTTATCAATGAAATTAATATAACCTTCATGAGCAAAGCTTTGCTCACCTACTTTTTGCATAACTACTTGTTGCTTGCTAGTAGCAGTGACATTAGCAAATGAACTATTCCAAGTGCGTTCATCAATATCAAAATAGGCATACATTTCATTATTAGAAACAATTGACGTGAGTACGCTTTGGCCAGCAAGCACGTTATTACCACGGGTGATGTTAGCGCGTGAAATTACGCCATCAATAGGTGAACGAATGGCAGTAAACTCTAGGTCAAGTTGTGCAGAAGTTAGCTGGGCTTGTAATGCGGCTAATTGTGCTTCACGTTGATGTAAAGTTGAGGTGCGAGCTTGCGCTTGTTCTGTTGATATGGCATTTCGCTCTGTTAAGCGTATAGCACGTTTTGCTTCACTTTTTGCTTGATTTAAGGCCGCTTTAGCACTGAGAATTTGTGCTTCTAAGCTAGCGACTACTGCGGCAAAAGGGCGGTCATCAAGTTGAAATAATAAATCGCCTTGTTTTACATCATCGCCTTCTTTAAAAGTTATCTGATCAATAACGCCTGATACGCGTGGCATCAGTGCCACTTCTTCAGGTGACTCTAAACGTGTTGTATAGGTGTGCCAGCTTTGTACTGGTTTCACTAATACCTGTGCAACATCAATCGGTTGTAGTGGTTGTTGTGCAGATTTTTGCGCTGACTCATCAGTACAACCGGTAATAGCTAAACTGATAGTGAGAATGGCGACAATAATTAATGTTTTATTCATAGTGGTGCTCTTTTGCCCATATTGATATTACTTAAATTCATGACGTGCATGATACGGAACTAATATGTGCAAAAAAAGCATAGATTTTTAAATTCATTAGTGCCAATATTGCACCAATTGAAATTTACTGAAAATAAATTATGGATATCACCAGTCGATTACTCATGCTGTTAGATGTTGTTGAACACGGCTCGTTTGCTGGTGCAGCAACAAGTCGTAATATTGACCGTTCAGTGATCTCAAAACAAATCAGCCGACTTGAAGATGACTTAGGCGTAAGGCTGTTGAATAGAACAACTCGGTCTTTTTCGCTCACCGCTGCAGGTGCGGAAATGATAAAAAAATCCCGAGAGCTGCGTGAGTTATTAGGACAAACGGTTAGATTAGCTGAAAACTACCATCAAGAGCCGCGTGGGGTTTTAAAAATAACGTCATCGACAATTATTGCTAAGCGTTATTTACAGCCCGTGATCAATGACTTTCAAAAACGTTTTCCGCAAGTTGAAGTTGAATTGCGCTTAGATGATCGTGTGATGGATATTGTTGCAGAAGGCTTTGATTTAGCGTTTCGTGTCGGTGAACCGAAAGATTCGACACTGATCGCGCGCAAACTCGCCCGTAATCGCATGATTATTCTAGCGTCACCTGAGTTTATTGATACTTATGGTATGCCGAAAAATATAGACGAATTAGCGTTATTGCCGGTGGCGAACTATACCAGTACGTCTTTACGTGTTACCACAATTAAGTACCTTGATGAGCACGGTGAGAGAGTTGAAAAAAACATGAAAAGTGTTTTTCGCGCGAACGATGGTGAAATATTGTTATTAAAAGCACTTTCAGGCACCGCATTCGTTGTTATGCCTGCATTTATTGTTGGTAGTGAAGTGGCCGATGGTCATTTAGTACCGATCCTTCCAGACTTAAAGTTGTTAGATTACAGTGCTATGTATGCGATTTACCCGCATCGCGATTTACCGGTAAGAACGCGATTATTTCTGGATGCCGTTCGTGAATATATTGGTAAAGATATTCCTATTTGGGAGTCTAATATTCCTAACTTTGAGCGTTTATATCAAGGTGGTTGACCCAAAAAACCGTGATTATTGCTCGGTATTTAATATTCTAAGGGTATACACGATACTAGGGGTTGTTGCTCTTTCATTTTATCGCTCTGTTGTGTTTGAAAAAGTTGGCAATCTAGGCGCTTGATATAATGTTTGCTTACTCCAAAGGCATATTAAGCACAGCTTACCGCGTCCTGCTCACGCTAAGTACCTAGATCCTGTAACCCACAAATATTGACGCTTTTTCAAGACAAGCCAAGAGGCTATGTGTAATCACCAAAATTAGCTAATACCAATTTTACTAAGCTCTGATTGGGAACCAACTTAATAAACTTGGTATTATATCGCTTTGTAGGTTGATTTTTCTTATTGGTCTGCATATGAACTGGGCATAAATCGCTTGCTAGCGTTGTGACTTTTTCAAATAAATGAGTGTTTGTGGTTGGTTGATTATTATGCAACTATTGTTGTTATACTCAGTTCTAGGGCTGTAAAAATAAAATAATAATCGTTAAATGACAGGGAGTTTATTTTGACATATTCATTTCAATACTTACGTACACCATTAGCAATGTTCAGTTTAGCTTGTTTGCTCGCCGCCTGTGGTGGAGAACATACTTATATTGGCACGCCAGCGCCTACTGTTCCAGAGCCAACACTACCCCCTACGGTGGTTACTCCAGTACCTTCATTTGATAACGACGGTATTCTAACAGCCAATATTCGCTGGACAGATTATGGTGTGCCTCACGTTACGGCAGATAACCTTGAAAGCATGTCTTATGGGGTTGGTTATGCATTCGCAAAGGATAATATCTGTATCTTGGCTGATCAAATTGTTAAATATAACTCTCAGCGCGCAAAATACTTAGGTCCGGACTTAATTGCCGCTTCAGGGGATTCAGAACATTTAATTAATGATTTTGGCTTCTTAACCTTGGGTATTAGAAAGCACGCAGAGCAAAATATTAACGCCTTATCCGCTAATAGTCAGGCATTATTGTCTGGTTATGCTCAAGGCTATAATAAATACTTGGCCGATACCGGTGTTAGCAATATCGATAGTGCCTGCGCTAATATGCCTTGGGTGCAACCGATAACTGATATTGATGTGTTAACGTATTCTCTGGGAATTGCTTTGTTACCCGGTGCAGCAAACTTTCTTGGACCGATGTTTCTCGCTGCTCCTCCTGGAGAAAATTATATACCGTACCAACAAAGTGTTAATGCTAGTGGCTACCAAGTTAACGCCAAACCAATAGTGAAACTACCAGCAATAAATCCAGGTGATTTAGGTTCAAATGGTTGGGGCTTAGGCAAAGATAAAACTGAAAATGGCAAGGGTATGGTGCTGGCTAACCCGCATTTCCCCCATACTGGTAATTTACGTTTTTGGCAGTTTCATATCACTATTCCTGAGCACTTAAATGTCATGGGGGGCTCATTAACAGGTATGCCAGGCGTTGTTAATATTGGTTTTAATGAACATGTTGCTTGGACACATACTTTCTCTTCAGCAGAGCATTTTGTGGTTTATCAACTAACATTGAATCCCAATGACCCCGCACAAATGTCGCAAGTAATTGATGGTGTTAATCGTGTTATTACGCAAAAAGAATTTGTTATTGATGTTGCTGTAGCGCCAGGGCAAACCATTAAATTAGCCAAAAAAAGTTATTCAACACATCATGGCCCTATGATTATTATCCCCGGTAGCTTTGAATGGGGACCTGGTGGCAGTGCTTTTGCGATTAAAGATGTGAACTTAGGCAATGTGGATATTATTGATCATTGGTTGGCGATGAATTTAGCCGGTAATATTGCCGAATTTGAACAAGCTTTCCAAGATTATGATGGTGTCATTTTTAATAACACGATGTCAGCAGATAGCGAGGGAAATGTTTATTATGTTGATGACTCTCCCGTGCCTTATTTAACTGATATTGCGCTCAAGGAAATGACTACCAATCCTTTACTTATTGGTGCTAAGCAAGCCGCCGGCTTTACAATATTACCCGGTTTCTTATCGGCATTCGATTTTGAACGTGCTGTGCCTTATGCAAATGCACCTAAGTATTCAGGTACTGATTATGTACAAAACTCTAATGATAGTTTCTGGTTAACTAATCTTAATGCACCAATAACCGGTATTTCACCGCTATATGGAAAAGTTGAAAATGAGCAATCGTTACGATCACGCATGGCACATAAACTACTAGCTGATAGTGCCGGCAGTGATGGCTTATTTAATCTGCAAGAGCTTGAACTAGCTTTACTAAATAATCGTAGTTATTTAGCTGAAGATATTCTCGCTGAGTTATTGTCTATTTGCCAAGCACAAGGAAGTACAGCTGTTGTTCTTGGAGCAGGCAATATAGATATTAGTAGTGGTTGTTCAGCGCTGGCGCTTTGGGATGGCACAATGAATAAAAACAGTAGCTCTGCACATTTATTTAGAGAGTTTGCTTTTTTGTTTGCTCAAAACCCTCAATGGCAACAAGGCTTTGCTGTTGACAGTGCGACAACAACACCAAAAGGCTTAGTGAATAATACGACTACCCTTGAACAGTTTACTCAAGCTATTGTTAATGTTGAATCTGCTGGCTTTGCCTTGGATGCCACACTGGGTAGCGTGCAATTTGTTGAACGAAGCTTACCAGATGGTAGTGCTTCAGGCGTGAAAATTCCATGGGCCGGGGCGCATAATATTGAAGGTGGCTTTAATGTTTTTAGCCCCATGACTATCAATGACGGCACGCTATTGCGTCGACATAATTACTCAGCACAAAATATGGATTCGCCTTTGAGCGCAGACTCTGCAGGCTATCATATTAATAGCGGTAGTAGTTGGATGACTGTTGTTAACTTTACTGATGATGGTCCAGTTGCTCGTGGTTTACTGACTTACTCTCAATCTAGTGAATATGGTAGTGATCATAACTTAGATCAAACTTTATTATATTCACAGCAACCTCAACTTAGACCTTTACGTTTTACTGAGGCCGATATAGAAGCAAATAAAGTGTCAGAAATGACGATTACTTCGACAGTATCGAGTAATTAGTTAGCAGCTATAAACAAAGAGGCCAGCATTTATGCTGGCCTCTTTGTTTACAGATAATTTATTTAGTAATTGATGCAAGTTCGATAGTTACTTGATCTAAGCCTAAATCTGATATTTTGCGATTAAACTCTGATTGTTTAGTGCTAATTAAAGATATTCCTTCAACAATCATGTCATAGGCTTTCCATTGCTGTGTCTTGCTATCTTTGCGCATTTGAAATGTTAGTTTGATATCTGGCTTACCAGTATCGACTATTTTGACATCAACCGAAGCAGATCTGGCGTTTGCTTTTAAATTAGTTTCAGGTTCAAACAAGACCTTTTGATTTTTATATTGGGTTAATGCGTTAGCATAAGTACGCACTAAATATGCACGCATTGCCGTAATAAACTTTACCCTTTGCTCAGGGGTGGTTTTTCTCAAATGTTTACCTAAAATTTTAAATGCTGCATATTGATAATCTACTGACGGCATTAACTCTTCTTCGACAATATCTCGCATTAGCTCAGGAAACTTATTTAAAGCCTCTTGATTATTGGCAATTCTAGTAAACAAACTATTACCTGTTACTTCGATAACTTGATAGGGAGAAACTGATGGCGTAGCCTCAGTTGCAATACTATTTTGAATAAAGCCAGTAAGTAATACCAGAAGTATTAGGAGCTGTTTCATGACGATCCTTGCGAAATAACGTTAAAGTGTGATGGTATTTATATTGCTAGCTATTATACATACCGACCGCACGGTCTGTAAATGACTTTTAGGATTAAGATAGAAGATAAAGTGTTAAGAAGTGTTAACTCAAGACGTAATTAATGGTTATTAAGCTTTGAGCTGTTGAAGATAGCGACAAAGTTCTTTGATGACTTTGTCAAAAAGCTCTTTATTTAATGTACTCTTACTTAAACTTGAAGAGCCATGAAAGGTTGAAACAATAAAGTAGGCGACTTGACTAAAATCTAGATCAGGTTTTAGCTGCTTGCTAACTCGTGACAAATTAGTGGCGATTAATAAGTTTAACTGTTGTTGCATCGCTAATATACGAATACGAAAGCCTTCATTAACGCCAGACATTTCTTGGCAGAGGTTGTTTAGCGGGCAGCCACAAATGATTTCATCGCAAGTCATCTCTTTAGACATTGAACTGAAAAAGTCGCATAAACCTTGAATTGGATCTTCAGACTCTACTGGTGGTTGCCAAAGTGCAATAAAAGCAGGCGCATATACTTCTTCAAATACCGCATAGCCAAGCTCCATCTTATTAGAAAAGTGATGATACAGCGCACCTTTAGATATTTCACAACGCGCTAAAATACAAGATAAGCTCGTGGCAGTGAAACCCTTTTTATGAATTTCATCAGCACTTATCTCAAGTATTTTGTTACGGGTTTGTTCAGCATCTCTCATGAATTTATCTTAAAGCAGCGAAAATGATAATAGTGTTAGTTTAACCGACCGGTAGGTCGGTTGTAAAGTTTATACCAAGTTTATTAAGTTTGTTCCTGATCATTCCAATATAGAACTAGAAGGTTTCTAATGAAGCTGGATCGGATTTTTGGCGGGATATTGAGCTGAAAGATACGGCTTAAGCTCATTGTTGCTTATGGAAGTTCATTTCAGCACGCTAACTTTTACCAGACTTTAGACATTAAGCTTTAAAAGTGCACAATCACGCCAACAAAAGCACCTTTAAATTCAAGATCAGTATCTAAATTATGTAAATCTTCAAACTCGATTTTCATGACTCGATACCCTAAGGCCAGATTAAAATCCATCTTGCTGATATAAGCTAGGTTGTAATTTAGACCAACTTGATAGTCAAAAAGTGAATGGTCATCTATCAATGAAAAATCCCCTTGAGCAAATAAACTTAGCCCTGTTAATGGCAAGCTAATGTTGGTAGCTGCATACAGCATAGGTACAATTTCGTCGGTTTTTATTTTACCTGTAGGAGTAACTGAACTTGATGTTGATGTTGATGGACAAGGGTTGCCTTGCGATGTTTGTAGGCAATCATCATAATCAATAATTGTTTGCCCTGTAATAATAACAGCACCATTAAAATCTCTCGCGCTTAAACCCAAATCAAATGAAAATAAGTCGTTATCAAATAACCCATAATATAAGGTGTAGTCCAAATAACTGACGTTAAAATTGGCATTAGCATCAGTATCAATTAGAAAAGTTTCATCGCCGAAGCTAAATACTTGCGTTAAATTAGCTCTACCTGTGGTAGCAATTGTAGTACTTGAGATACGAACATTAGGGAGTAAAGGATAAGGATGTACAATGGCAACAAAGAAGTTATTTTGCTGTTCTTTTTTTAGATTGAAATCAATTAGTGTATTTTTTTCACCCAAAATACCACTGGCTTCACTTTGCCAAGTTTGGCCGCCCAAATATAAACCAACCTTATTATTTGCTTTTGGGGTAAAAGTAAAAGCTGCTTGTACGTTAGCCGTAAAAAGCATAGCAAGCGTTGCTGCCAAAGCCGTTTTTTTCATCGAGTTACTCTCCTTATTTACCAATGGCTATATTCCATGTTTTAACTATTTAGCATCACTTTTATAATCACAAGTGCTCATAAAAGAGCGATTTATATGATGTTCGATTGTAGTTCATATGACGATTAAAGTTAATAAAAGCTTATTAATTAAGTGTTTATATCGAATAGTTAGGGTATTTAATCCCACAATCTAATAAGCTTGAATGGCAATCATCGTCTAGTCCTGCCATTTTTTCACGCCATCTAGCTGACTTGCTTGTCGCTTAGTTTAAATAGTGCCATCGCTATCCTTCGCATTATATTAAACATTAAGTGATCCCTGCTTTTACAGTGCTCAATGCAAGAGTCAGTTATTAATTAAAATTTTTCAGAAAAGTAGCGCTCATATTGAGTTACCAATATGCTCATTATGCCTTGCTCTGATCGCTACTTGTTCTATAAATTCAGTTTATAATGATCTTGCGTAAGTTATTAATAAAAAGCTTATTTATTGTTGATAATAGGTTCAGTATATGAATTTATTTCTTTTTCAGAGCGCATCAAGTGCTAATTAATCATCACTTCTAGTCATCGTTGTAATTGACTGTGTAGATTTACACAGAGATACCTAATTATATATTTCAAGCACAGGCAATTAGTTGATAGTCAACGTGCCACTTTTAAATACTTCTAGCCTAAAATAACATGTTTATTTAGTGTCTAAAATCTAGATTTTATTAAAGTGTAATAATGTCTACTCTGTAGGAAGACTAGTCGGGTTGATTAAGATTTTTAATAATCGTTTGGGTGGCTAAACCGTCCTTAAAATATACAGATTGTTCATTAAAAAAATGCTCCTTATGGTTAAGACTATTCGTCAGACCTCAATTTCACTTGGTGATTGGCAATCTCAAAAATTATGTACAGCCGCATACCGGCGCCGCAAAAAATGTAAATTAAATGCTGATTTTTCTTATCACGTGACGCGTTTATCATTATTTATAACCTTCCAGCGTTTAGTCAATTTTGGGCTTAGTAGATTACTATGAAAAATGACTATTATTTTCATCATCACTTTTTCTTACTTCACCAATAGTTAGTTAAATTTACCATTTCTTTCTATTTCTTGAGTTGCAGTGCTTTTAATTTTTTTAATTTCAATGAGTTATTTATGGCGTTGTTTTTGCTCAGTAACTGAATCTTAATTTATAAGGGAAGTATAATGTTATTGGATATTCAATCACTTAGTCATCAATATCAGAGTGGCAAAAATACTGAGTTTGCAATCAACTCACTGTCACTGCAAGTTGAGCCAGGAATTTTGGGTTTGTTAGGTCCAAATGGTGCAGGGAAATCTAGCCTGATGCGAATTCTTGCAACGATTACAAAACCAACCCAAGGAAATATCTTTTGGCAAGGGCAAGATATTATTAAGTCACCTCAAATATTGAGGAATGAATTGGGTTACTTGCCACAATATTTTGGGGTATATGATCAGTTATCAGGCATCGAGTTTTTGCAATACATCGCTAGCTTAAAAGGATTAGATAAATCAATAGCAGATCAGACCATTGAAGCTTTGCTTCATAAACTCAACCTAACGCACGCTGCGCATATGTCATTAAAAGGCTATTCTGGTGGTATGAAACAGCGTATTGGTATTGCGCAGGCTTTACTTAATGATCCCAAGTTGCTGATTATTGATGAACCAACCGTTGGCCTAGATCCACAAGAACGTGCTAATTTTCGCCAGTTATTAACCGAGTTGGCAGGTGAACGTTGCATACTATTCTCTACGCATATAGTGACAGATGTTGAATCAATTGCAGATCGCATTGCGATTATGCACTCAGGGCATTTAATTCAATCAGCATCACCCAATACACTTCAACATAAAGTCGCCAATAAATGCTGGCAACTAACGGTCAATTTCAGTGAACTTAAACAGTGCCAGCATGAATTCATTGTTAGCCATAGTGTGCGTAAAGAAACCATGGTTGAACTTAATATTGTTGCTGACTATTGTCCTGATGCAAGAGCTATTTCAAGAGCACCGTCATTAGAAGATGCTTACCTTTACTTTACCTGTAACCGACCGGCCGCACTGGCTATGCGAGGGTAAGTTAATGAATCAAGTATGGCAATGCATCAATGCTGATTTTAAACAACGGACCCGCCAGCAGAGCTTTGTAGTTACACTTTTGGCGATGTCGGTATTAACATTACTTTTTTTCCCTTCTCCGGATGCTGATTATCAAACGCTAGTGATCAATGGTTATCGGGGGAGCTACAATAGCGCTTGGCTTGGTGTATGCCTAGCTATGATGAACGTTTTGTTTTTACCTGTTATCTGTTTTTATTTGGTTAAAAATGCCCTTGAATTAGACCGACAATCAATGACCGGCGAACTCATCGCCGCTACGCCTATTAGTAAGCTAAAATTTTTATTAGCTAAATGGTGCACCAGTGTCGTTATTTTGATTTCTATTGTGCTGGTTATGCTATTGAGTAGTATTGCTATCCAGCTTTATTATGGCGAGAGTTATCACATAAACCTTTGGGCGTTAGCCTGGCCACAGCTAGTTTTTGTCTTGCCTATGTTATTAGCTATTGCCGCTATCGCGCTAATGTTTGAGTCAATTAAGTGGCTTAAAGGCGGGTTAGGTAACGTGCTTTATTTTTTCTTATGGATTGGCTCTATTGTTCAAACCATTGAAAGTGCTTCTGGGATCGGTGCATTGCTCAACCAATTAGATGCCGAAGTTGTAAAGCGTTTTCCATTACAGCAAGGTGGGACCAATATCGGGGTAAGTATCAGTAATGAAGCCAATGAAATAAACACTTTTGTTTGGCAAGGCATAGAGCCGACAATAATGCACCTGTGGGGAGCACTGCCTTTATTTTTTATTTGTCTTAGTTGTTTAACGTTAACCTATTTATTTTTTGATCGTTTTAGCCAAAACGCCATACCTGAAAATAAACCAACTTCATGGTTAAATTTCACCTTAAAAACTAAAGTGGGTGGCCAACTTGATAGGTTTTTTGTTGCTTTAAGCAAGCATTTTGCCTTTACCCGCCTGTTACGATTAGAGTTAAAATTAATACTTAAAGGTCATTCAGTGTATTGGTTTATCGGTTTACTGGTGTTAAATATCGTGCAATTGTTTATCAGTCAAAAATTGCTTATTAGCCTTGTTTTACCTATTTCGTGGTTATGGTGTGTGTTGGTGATCTCTCAGCTAGGGCAATTAGAAAAACAAGCTAATACTTCTGAGTTGATCACATACAGTAAGCAATCATCCATTTTACAAAGCTTTGCCTGCTATTGTGCGGCATGGATATTATTAGCTTTAGCAAGTATGGGCAGCGTTGTCCGTTTCACTGGCAGTACTGAGTGGTTGTTGCTCGTGCAATTGATTATCGCCATTTCATTTACCGTATCACTTGCCTATTTTTGTGGCGCGTTTACTGGCACAAAACGGACGTTTGAAGTGCTTTACCCTGCACTTTGGTACATGGGACCCATTCAAACCGCATTATATGTCGATTTTTTTGGTGTTAATAGTCAAGCAAGTTGGCAGGCAGGCGTGCCTTATTATTTTATCGCTATTTCAGTAAGCTTACTCATGTTAACGATTAGTGCTAAAAGCACAGGTTAATCTATGTAAGCTGAACTTTGAATGATAATTTCTTGATGTTCAAATTAAATCAATGACGTATATGATAGCTTTTGCAAAGCTAAAATAACCATATGCGCCATCAATATCTTATTATATTATCAAGGCAAAATATTTATCAATAGAGGGCTATTTATCAACGTTTTAACGCTAAAAATGGGATAAAAGGGAATGTTGATAAGGGCTGACTTGTTCTAATGTGATCGTTAATTAGATGAAGTAAATGACTAAAAGCTTTAAGCCAGTAAAGTATTCTAATTTTCTGGGTCTTCCTTATATATTAGAGATGCGAAATACAATCAGCATTTACGTTGAATCTTAGGTGGTAAAGCCTGCAATGTAGCGAAGGTTTCAGTATTAAAGAGAAGTTGTGAGCTGAAAATAGGCGCAGTCACTAGGCATCGACTTTTATAGTATGCCCCAGAATTATTGGAAATAGTACAAGTGTAACTCTCAGCAATGACACAATATCAATTAAGCAAAGTATAATGAGTAAACGATGATATTAAGGTATATAACTGATAATATTATCTGCTCAAGTTAATGATATAACTAACAATAAAATTTTATTATACAGGCATCGCAAACATAGACCGTTTATGTATACAGACTATCCCGTCTAATGCGTTGATGGCCAATAAACTGTGGTCTTCAAAAGCTACATCTCCAGGTTGCGAGGTATGCTGACAATTTATGAACTCTAGATGAGATGCCACCCATAAAGTTTGATCTAATTTTACAATTAGGCCTATATGGCCAAAGCATCGTTTCTGTATTTTGATTTCATTTATTGGTGCATTCCAATCTAAAACTCTCTCTGACATCTCAATTTTTGACCAATAGGAGTGATTCACTTGCGGGCTAGCAGATTTGTAGTATTTATTAATGTTTTCAAGAAAAACTTTCAATAACCTGCCAGATTCAAGGTGTATTTTTATCATTAACGTAGTCAGGCTTTCATTGGCAGATTGCAGTATTTTAGCTTGTAAAATAACATCCCCAGAATCAAAATTATTAGAGATTTTGTGGATAGTCACTCCTGAAAATCCAGGCCTTTTTATTAAATACGGTAAAGGAGTAGGTCCCCGTCCTTCGGGTAATAATGTCGGATGTATATTGATGGCATATTTCACATTGGTATCAGGAAGTAAATAAGCATATTCAGCAACTATGAACATTTCTGCCCCTAAAGAGATCAAATCATTGAGCTCAGTTAAGTCAGGTTTGTGCTCACAAATAGTGATATCACTTTTCTCACATAACCTATCGATAATAGATGAATCATGCGCATAACTATTTTTATATACTCGCAATATTTGGTGTTCTTCATCCAACAAATACTTTAAACACGAAGAAAATAAATTATTTCCGAAGTAAACTACTTTCATAAGCTTTTTTCTTTATTTCAAAATAGTGTTCCTCGATGGGTATAGCGATGATCATCATCGCTATACATCTTGGCTCTATGTAATTTTTACCAGGAAGCAGCTAAAACCTAAGTGTTAGCTGCATCAATTCTATTAAGATATTATTGCTTAATGTTTATGGGGGGCTTTTGGCTGCTTATCGCGAGTTGATGAATGGGTGTGAATAACTTTCCAGTCACCGTCAATCTTGCGAAATAAAAAGGTTTGATAGCCCGTTTTATCAAATACTTTACCTGAGTTTTTAACTTTTCCTTGCACTTCACTATCAGCAATAGCCCAGGCAAAATCTTTATCACTGCCTTCAAATGTTACTTCTATGTTGGAAAAGTCTAATTTGAGGTATTCCATTGCGTCTTTTTCAGGTTCAACATGATGATTTACTAAACTGTCTAACCCTGGGTTTTGACCGCCAGATTCGATATATCTAGCACCTTGAAAATTCAGATAATTTTTTCTAAAAGGCGTGCCATCACCATTTTCCCAGCCAAATTTAATACCGTCGATAATTGTAATAATTGCTTGTATGTCTTTATCGCTATGCGCTTTATCATTATGAGCAATGGTAAAAAAACTGACAACAAGTAGTAATAGCGCCGTCATATATTTGTTCATATTTGTTTATCCTTTATTTATTATTGTTGTTTTATTTTTTACTAATGAGACCAGTGGATGTGTACAATTTTCCATTTACTCTCTATTTTTTGAAGGATCATGCTTTCCATACCTTCGCTGTTTATTTGTTTGCCCTTAACGTCCCCTGTTAATTTTGTTCTAGACGTAGAATAGGCAATATTACCTAGCACGCTAACCTCATGCTCAAGTATTTCTATATCTATATCGGCTAAATATTTCATGTCGGCGAGCATATGATGATTGGCATAATCATCAGCGGAACGTTCAACCCGTCCACCTTCATAAATGATGACATTATCAGCTAAAAAAGAGCGAGCTTCTTTTTTATTTCCTGCTTGTATTGCTTGATGAAACTGAGTAACGGCTTTGCCTGCATCCGTTGTTAATACTGACAGTACTTCATGATTTTTTGAACTCTCTGTATCACTAGCATGTGCAATTGAGTTATTGCTCAGAGTTAGTGCCATAAACGAAATCAGGCTAATAATAATTGGTATATTTTTCATTTCTTTCTCTTTTGTTTTATTGATTGCAACTAACCATCAATCTATCGCTGTTAACACTTGATATTGTTCTGGTGTTAAGGTGTGTAGCTGATTGATAAAAGCTACCATTGCCCAAATACGCTGATCATCATGGGTTTTGCCCCACGCAGGCATGCCAGAGGCTTTAATGCCGTGCTTAATTATCCAAAAATTTCTCCGAGCTGCATCATTACCATCACCATGCTCATGGCCGATATGTTCTTCACTCGATACAGTCAAGTTAGGTGGCGCAGGGTATAAGCCTAAACTCATATCACTGTCACTCTGGCCGGGTTTTAGATGACAACTGGAACACATATATTCATAATCAGTGCCACCGGTTAGTAATAACTCAGGTGCACTTAAATCAGGAACTATGATATTTTCTGCCGCCTTGCGAATAGAGTTTTCTCTGGTTTCCTCTAACAGCCAATAGACAACATCACTGTGTGGCTTATCGGCGGCGACATCAACAATACCGGAGTACATCACAGTAGCGACTGAGCCTATAGCTAAAACAACAAGTAACAATAATAATTTAATGATTTTCATAAAATTCCTTTCAAGGATGAGATACTAAAAGTTACTTAGCGCGTGGCTGCCGGCATTAGCGCTAAGTTTCTAATTAAGATGATTTAATGATTATGCTCATCTTTCTTAGCGGCTTCATGCTCAGCTTGCTTCATTTGGCTGTGGTCCATATCTTTCATTGCATTTTGATCAGCTTTCGACTGCTGCATACATTTTTTCATCATGGCGATTGCAACAGGGTTTTTCATGTCCATTTTACTGTGATCCATTTTGCTACAATCTGCCTTTTCAGCTTTCTTTACATGCATTGATGGGTCGTGTGCCAACGCCGACATTGATAAGGTCATTGTCGGTATTAATACTAAAGCTAATTTTGTTAAGGTGTTCATGGTTGACTCCTAGTTTGATAAATTCTATTGGGTTTTTGTGTAGATGTCTCAAAGCGACATCGCTTTTTTTAACACTATTTTTGTATCTAATTCATGTTCAAATTCATCAGCTAAGCTCAGCTATAGTGTTGATATGCCACCTTAGTTAATTCACTCTTATGATGGGCTGATTTTACTCTACCGATTAGTTAGAACCAAAACCTGATGCCGGCAACAAACTCTGTTTCGCTACTGCTTAGCTCGTTTGATTTTGCATAATCGGCGGTTCGACCGTAGGTATTTGTCCACTCAACACCAAGGTAGGGAGCAAACTGACGAGTGAACTCATAACGGACACGAAAACCAATCGCACTACTCGATAAGCCACTACCGAGTTCATTTTGCTCATCGTCTTTGCCATAAAAGGTGATTTCAGCGCGTGGTTGTACAATCAACTTTTGTGTCAATAATAGTTCGTACTCGGCTTCAAGCGTAAACGCGCTATTACCTTTTTCCCCTAAATATGCGGTCATATCAAGCTCAAACCAATAGGGGGCTAAACCTTGCAGACCAACAGCTAGCCATTGACGATTTTTACCCTCTTTAGAGTAATCAGTGCGCAATCCTACTTGGGTATCCCAATACGCAGAAATAGCATGGCCCCATAAAATATCGGTTTGGTTTTCCTCAAGCTTACCTTTACTGATATCACCTTCCGTTTTTACAACTAACCGGTCAAAGGTGGTGCCATACCATGCTTGAAAGTCAAACACCGTGGCATCCGTTTGTTCGTTATATTCCAGCCGATCGCCTAATAGCGCATAAAATTTATATTCGTCAGCAAGCGTTAGTCTTTTTCCATCAGTTAATGCATAAGGGCCTTGAGTTAACGTGGTGCCAGCTGCGTACGCGTGGGGATCTCTTGCATTTATTGGTGCATCACCACCTTGAGCTTGCATTTTTTGCTTGCTCATTACCGGCATCTCACTTTGTGCGAAGCTTGGTTGGTTTAATAACGGCAAGCTCATGATAAGCCCATAGCTAATAGCTTTAGATAAAGTAAATTTATTCATGATACAACCACCTCTCTAAACATACCGGCATCCATATGAAATAATAAATGGCAGTGCCACGCCCATCGCCCGACATCGTGTGGTGTGGTTAAGAAACTGATCCGCTGTGCGGGTTGAACCGGAATGGTGTGACGACGTACTTGTACGTTACCTTGCTCATTTTCTAAATCACTCCACATACCATGTAAGTGCATTGGATGCGTCATCATGGTGTCGTTTTGTAAAATAACCCGTATTCTTTCGTTATGTTTCATGTGTACAGGCGTACTTTTACCAAACTCTAAACCATCAAATGACCAGCTATAACGTTCCATATTACCGGTTAGATGCAGCTCAATTTCAGCTTTAGGCTCTTGGGTGTTAGTGATACCATCAAGTGAGTGTAAATCAGCAAGTGTTAATACGCGACGACCATTGTTGCGCAAGCCAATACCTGGGTCATCCAAGTTTGTTCTTGGCATATCAACTCGCATATCGACTGAGGCGCCATATTCAGTTTTAGCATGACGAACTTTTCTACTAGCAATCGCTAAAGGGTTTTCAGCCGTGTCATGCTTGCTGTGATCCATCGCCATAGCACCGTGCTTCATAGCGCCTTTATCCATAGCATTACCCTGCATACCTGACATTGAACTATGTTCGCCGCCATTAGCCATATTCCCCATCATATCTGTCATTGTTAACCATTCAACAGGATCGAGTGACGGTACAGGAGCGTCAATACTCGGCGCTATCGACAACGTACCTTTGGCATAACCAGAGCGGTCTATACTTTGTGCAAAAATGGTATAAGCATCATTTTTTGGCTCGACAATAACATCGTAAGTTTCTCCGGGACCAAAGCGAAATTCATCAACAGTTACCGGTTCAATATTTTGTCCATCAGCTTGCACGACGGTTAGTTTTAGCTCTGGTATGCGCAGGTCAAAAAAACTATTACTTGAGCCGTTAATAAATCTTAGTCTGAGCTTTTCACCACTTTTAAATAGTCCACGCCAATTTGCCATTGGGGTGCTACCATTCATGAGAAACGTCATAGTTGATGCGGATAAGTCAGCAAGATCGGTAGGATTCATTCGCATCTTATTCCACATTTCTCGACGTTGTAAGGCATTAGCTACACTGGAACTAGCGACATCATCAAAAAATTCAGGCACAGTTGGTTGATTGAAATTGTAGGTATCACCCTGCACTTTTAATTTACCAAACACATCCATAGGGTTTTCGTCAGTCCAATCAGATAGCAAAATCACATGATCTTTATCGGCACTAATAATATCTTTTTCTCTCGGCTCAATAATTAAAGCACCGTACATACCGGTCATTTCTTGAAAACCGCTGTGCGAGTGATACCAATAAGTGCCACTTTGTTGGAGTTTAAATTTATAGACAAAAGTTTTACCCGGCATAATACCTTTAAAACTAATGCCGGGTACGCCATCCATTTGGTAGGGTAAAATTATGCCATGCCAGTGAATTGAGCTCGGTACGGTTAACTTATTCGTCACTCTAATAGTGACATCATCGCCTTCTTTAAGACGTAAGGTTGGGGCAGGAATAGAGCCATTAATGGTGGTAGCCATACGGACAACACCAGTAAAGTTAACCGGTGATTCTGCGATCACTAAATCAATAACCTTGCCGCTTAATTCAGGCGTATCACCGATAATGGTTGCTGCTAAAGATGAAGTTGCATTGAGTATACTAGGGAAAGCAGCAATTACGCCGCCCGCTATTAATCCTTGAACGAAACGTCGTCTTGGTAATAACCTTGGTTGTAATGACTCATTAACTCTCATTTCCATAGCCTTTTATATTAGAATATGCACAAAGTATAGGAGTTAGACCTGTCATTGGCATGACGCCAACATGACAAAGTTGTAATCTTAATGTCATCTTGCTGTTGGGACTAATGTTGCATAGTGTTAACCGCCCAGCGGGTTAAGTACTTATTAAAGGAAATGTATGCGTTTATTAGTTGTTGAAGACGAGATTAAAACCGGTGATTACTTAAAACAAGGCTTAAGTGAAGCTGGCTTTCAGGTGTCATTAGCACGTAATGGCCTAGATGGTCATCACTTAGCCATGACCGAATTATTTGATATTATCATCTTAGATGTGATGTTGCCTGATGTCTCAGGTTGGCGAATTTTGCAGTCTATTCGTCAGGCAAAAAATGATACCCCGGTAATGTTTTTATCTGCTCGCGATAGTATCGATGACAGAGTCAAAGGGCTTGAGCTGGGGGCGGATGACTATTTGATTAAGCCATTTGCTTTTGCTGAAGTGTTAGCAAGAGTGCGCACGCTTATTCGTCGAAGGGGAACACAAACAGTCGCCGATATATTAACCATTGCTGATTTAGAAATGGATATACCCAAGCGCAAAATACAGCGTGCAGGTAAGCGTATTTTGTTAAGCAACAAAGAGTTCAATCTTCTTGAATTATTGCTCCGTCGCGAAGGCGAAGTTTTACCTCGTTCGTTAATCGCTTCACAGGTGTGGGACATGAATTTTGATAGCGATACTAACGTTATTGATGTCGCTATTCGCAGGTTAAGGGGAAAAGTTGACGATGATTTTGAGGTAAAGCTGATTCATACGGTGCGAGGTATGGGTTATAAATTAGAGGATGAATTTGATGAAAATTAATTTCAGACCAATGTCTATTACCCTTAGGGTGGTGCTATTTGTTGCCATAACCGTTGTATTTAGCCTTACCCTTATAGGTACTTTGATCAATAACTCTATTGACCATCACTTTACTCAGCAAGATATTGGAGAGCTTAGGGTTATTAATCATTCAATTGAAGCGACATTATCACAACTGCACCACACAACCGCGCAATTAACGACCTCTTTATCAAAAGCCGTTGTCGGTCATCATGGCGTGTATTTTCAAGTGAATAGTCAAACAGGAGAATTAATATACCGCAATTCAACTCGAGACTTTAGCGACTTAAGCATATCTTTACCAACGACCCTTGGCTTTAATAGTCAAAATATAATCAAGCATCACGTTGGTAAGTCGACTTATAGAGTGTTAGTTACTGATTATAGAAACAAGTATGCCCACTATAAGATTACGGTCGCTATTGATATGAGTTTTCATATGCAGTTTCTCAGTCAATTTAAACAAAGCCTGTGGGTTATTATGGTCGGTTTGGGCTTATTAGTATTGCTAGCTGCTTGGTTCGCGGTTTATCAGGGCTTAAATCCTTTACGTGGTCTTAGTAAAAAAATGCAAGATATCCAAAGTGATAACTTTGAAATTAGGTTAGATGAAGAGAAAGTACCTACTGAATTAATTAATATGGTGCGTTCTTTTAATTTAATGCTCGATAGACTACAAAATGAATTTTTACGCTTATCAAATTTTTCCACCGATATTGCCCATGAACTTAGAACGCCGTTAACCAATATTATTACACAAAGTCAGGTTGGATTATCAAGACCAAGAAAATTAGAAGAATATCAGGAATTATTATTTTCCAACTTAGAGGAACTAGATAGGTTGACCAAAATGGTCAGCGATATGTTGTGGCTAGCTAAGACTCAAAATGGCTTGATAAAACCTGAACAACAAGTATTAAATAGTGATGCAGAGATAGCAGCATTATTTGAATATTTTGATGCACTAGCTGAAGAGGCAAATATAACGCTTATAAAACAGGGTGACAATTTAGCTTTTTATTGCGATAAATTACATTTTCGCCAATTGTTATCAAACTTGCTATCAAATGCGATGCGTTATACCGCAAAAGGTTTATCAATTACCGTTAGCATTAACAAAACAATTGATGGGCAAGCTTGCATATCGGTAATAAACCCAGGAGAAAAGATACCTGCAGAGCATATTCCCTATTTATTTGATCGTTTTTATCGACCGGATAAGTCAAGGAAACGGCATAGCGATGGTGCAGGGTTAGGGCTAGCCATTGTCAAAGCATTAGTTGAAACGAATGCAGGTAAAATCAATGTCACTTCAAATGATGAAAAAACATGTTTCAACGTTTTTCTATCACTAGCAACAAGATAATACGAGCGCTAACTCTGAGCTTGGAGGCGTTATAGCGGACTTGTCATTCTTTGCTCGACACCCAATCCCGCCAGTTCGGGTTAAGCTCATTTACTCAACCATACTATTTAAGCGCCTATCAGTGTTATTTTCACACCCAATAGCTCGCTATTGCTTAGTAATACCAATTTGATTAAATTTCTTCCCAATTCTGAGCGCTTCTCGGTGTTCAAAAGCAAGGCGAATTTGTTTCGGTTTAGTCACGCTAAATCAAATAACTTTAACGATGTTAGTGGATATCGAGAAAACTCCCAGAGGTAGAGTTTAAAAGGTTTACATGCTGCGTTATTGATTTTTACTTTGCTAAGTAGCTAAATGGTAGCTTCAACCAAGGGGGTTATGCGCAAAGGCAAATGGCATATTTAAAAATTTAAGGTTGAAGCCGTTAAACTAATGTTAGTTACTGTAGTGTTTAGCGCTATATTAATTAACATTAACATTAACATTAACTTTAATTATTAATGCTTTAGGTTACTAAAGTGCTTGTAGTTTCTCTAATTTACCTATCGGCTCAGCAAGTGATTCAGGCGGTACGGTAAACCACTGCGGGCCATTTTTTCCCATATAAATGCAGTCTTCAAGTCGAACACCGAATTCGCCTTGAATATAAATACCGGGTTCATTAGAGAAGCACATGCCTGATTTTAAAATTTCAGTTTCACCATGAACAAAATTAACGCTTTCATGGCCTTCCATACCAATGCCATGACCTGTTCTATGTGAAAGCCCGGGTAATTTATAGCCAGGACCAAAGCCCTTGCTTTGGTAAAACTGTCGAACAGCGTCATCTACTGAGCCCGCTTGTTTGCCAATTTGTGCTTGCTCAAAAGCAATTTCTTGGCCTTGTCTAACCGTTTGCCAAACGTCTTGTTGGCGTTTGTTTGCTTCACCAAAAACAAAAGTTCGGCTGATATCTGATTGATAACCGTGCACATTACAACCGCAATCCATTAATACCACTGAGCCTTCAGTGAGTATTTGCTTTTGTTTAGTACCATGGGGATAAGCGCTGGCTTGATTAAATAGCGCCATATTCCACGTACCTTTGCCACCTAATTGTTGCTGGGCGTTGTTCATTAAAGATTTTACCTCGCCTTGGCTCATGCCTACTTTTAGTTTTGACCAGACATCCGCATAGGCAAGTAAAGTTACTTCATTGGCTTTATGCATTAATTCAAGTTCATGTTGGCTTTTATACATACGACAGCCGCGAGTTACCGGCTCCGCACTGATATGTTGCATGTTTGAAAGCTCAGCCATGACCCCACTAAGTACAAAGTAACGTACTGAGTTTTCGAAGGCCACTTTACCTTTGTTTAACTTAGTGTCGGTTAATATTTGTTTAATCAGTGTGAACGGGCTTTCATGCTCTTGCCAAACACGAATGTCAGCACTAACGGCCAAACTTTCTCGTATACTGGGCGCTTCAAAAAATGGGCAGACAACTGACAGTTTACCTTCACGTGGAATAATAATCGCTGTTAAGCGCTCGCTTCGTCGCCATTGTATGCCAGAAAAGTAATCCATTGCTGCGCCGGGTTCAAGGATCAAGGCCGATACATCCTGCTGTTGCATTAATTTTTGTGCATGACTAATACGTTCAAGCCTTTCAGCACCCGTTATTGCTGTTACTGAATGGGTGATAGGTTGTAATGTGGTCGTTTGATGGTCATTTACCTTATGTGAGCTATTAGCCGGTAGGGCGAGAGCAGATGAGTTTAAGCTTTGCCCAGCCAGGGTGAGGGTGGCAATACCCGCACCACTAGCTTTTAAAAAGGCTCTTTTACTGATGTTCATGTGTTTTCCTGTTGAGTCGCCAATACTATTTAGCTTAGTTAGTTAGCGCAGTGGCTTAACTAGGGGCTGTTGAGTTTTTATTTTAGTCACTGCAATTAGCCAATTTTTCAGCTAATAAGGCGAAAAGTGTGCGATGTCGTTATCTGCTTTAACAACTTTCAACGATGTTAGGTTGAAAATTAGCAACAGCCCCTAATATTGAACTGATATTGAGGCTTTACGCTAACTGCTTTTGTTGTGATGAGCAAGTTGTTGCCGATAAAAGGCTGCTTAAACGAGTTAGATGAATGCGTTGGATATTTTTTGATAAACTAAGTTCTTACCATTGCTCGGGAATTGTTGGTTGTTTAACCTAAAAACAGGTGATCTTGACGCGTTATTTTTGTAGATTTTTTTAGCACGTGTTATCAATGATATTCCGCTGAAATTAATGAGAATAAAAAATGCATATTAAGCTAAGTAAACTTACTGTTAAGCTTTGTAAAGCCGCTATCGTTTTATCCTCCACTGTCATTTTATCCGCACAAGCTAACGCTGACCGAGTTACTGGCAAAACACATGCTAGCCGCTCAGAAGTTATTGCTGCCAATGGCATGGTGGCTACTAGCCAACCTTTGGCAACACAGATTGGCCTACAGGTATTAAAAGACGGTGGTAACGCTATCGATGCGGCTATTGCCGCTAATGCGGCACTGGGCTTGATGGAACCCACAGGTAGCGGTATCGGTGGTGACTTATTTGCTATTATTTGGCATGCAAAAAGTCAGAAGCTTTATGGCCTTAATGCCAGTGGCCGTTCACCCAAGTCACTAACACCTGAAAAGCTTAAAGCTCAGTTAACTCAGTTAGAGCGTGACGATATTCCACCATATGGCATGTTACCTATTTCAGTACCAGGTACAGTAGATGGTTGGTTTGAAATGCACGATAAGTTTGGCAAAATGCCAATGAATGATGTGTTAAAGCCAGCTATTAGTTATGCCAATAATGGTTTTCCTGTCAGTGAGTTGATTGCTTATTATTGGCAACGTAGCGTGCCAAAATTATCACTGCAACCGGGCAGTTTTAAAACCACGTTTACCATTGATGGTAACGCGCCACGAAAAGGTCAAATTTTTAAAAATCCAGAGCTTGCTAATACCTTGTCATTAATTGCGGAACAGGGGCGTTCAGCATTTTATCAAGGTGAAATAGCCGATAAAATTGCTAGCTTTATGAAAGCTAATGGCGGCTATATCTCGCGTGAAGATTTGATAAGCCATAACTCAACTTGGGTTGAGCCAGTATCAACCAATTACCGGGGTTTTGACGTTTTTGAACTACCGCCTAACGGTCAAGGTATTGCCGCATTGCAAATGCTAAATATTTTAGAAACTTACGATTTAGCAGCGATGGGATTTTTGTCAGAACAAGCACTGCATGTGATGACTGAAGCCAAGAAGTTGGCTTTTGAAGATCGTGCTAAGTTTTATGCAGATCAGGATTTTTTTGATGTACCTCTTACCGGCTTAATCGATAAAAAATACGCGATGGCACGTAAAAAGCTTATCGGTGAGCGTGCAGCTAAGCGTGTCGATGCCGGTAACCCAGCACTTTATCAAGGCGACACTATTTATTTAACCACGGCAGATAAAGCAGGCAATATGGTCTCACTTATCCAAAGTAACTATCGTGGTATGGGCTCAGGCGTGGTTGTGCCAGGTTTAGGTTTTGTTTTTCAAGACCGAGGGCAACTATTTTCTATGGATGAAAGCCATGCGAATGCTTATCAAGCAAACAAGCGTCCTTTTCATACTATTATTCCAGCCTTTGTGATGAAAGATAAAAAACCTTTTATTAGCTTTGGTTTAATGGGCGGTGCGATGCAACCGCAAGGGCATGTGCAAATAGTGACTAACATTATTGATTTTGGTATGAACTTACAAGAAGCTGGCGATGCCACTCGTTGGCAACATTATGGCTCTACCGAGCCAACAGCAGCAAATGGCAAAACGTTAATTGATGGTGGCCAGTTGGTCATTGAGTCAGATATACCTTACCAAACCGTGCGTGGTCTGATGCAGCGCGGCCATAAAATTGGCTTTGATATCGGTGGCTATGGTGGCTATCAAGCGATTATGTGGGACGATGAAGAAAAAGTCTATTATGGCGCTTCTGAATCAAGAAAAGACGGACAAGCTGCAGGATATTAGCATGCTAGAACCATAACAGTGTTATCTTTGATATCATAAGCCAACTTATCGCAATTAATTGCGATAAGTTGGCTTTATTTTTAGCTAGCAGCTAAAAAAGTCAATATTATAAAAAAGCGCATACTTGGTATAATACCACTTTTACTAAGTTGCCCACTCAGTGAAATTTAAAAGCTTTAGAGACAGCCCTACATCCATCTAGGTCAGGCATTGATTGAAGATAATGGTTATTCTCGACAACTGCTCCTGCGTTGTTCTAATGACTCACACCCCTGTGAGAACCTTGTCAAAATCAATAACACGGCCTGTAAACCTTTTAAAGTCACCCTTGGTAAGCGCTAAGTGGGGGCAAACTTAATAGACTTGGTATAACTTATGAAAGTAATTAAAATTTATGGCAAAACCGAATAAGAAAGGTCCAACGAAAACGGTCGATATTTTTTGTGTTAGTTGCAACACTTTATTATTTAAGTACCGAAAGGGTGGTAAAGGTGCATTGGTGAAAAGCTTTAAAGAGCGTATTAGTCAAGATCATACGCTTGTGCCTGGTATATGCCCTAAGTGTGATAAATTGTTCGCTCGAGAAACTTTAATCAGAGGTTTACCTGCATATAAATTTATTGGCGGTAAGGTGTGGTTTAAATAATGTTAATTTTTTGTGGCTTTTTGTACACGCCTGCATTTTCTAACCATTGATATGCTTGTTCAATATTTTCACAAAATTTAGTTTCTACGTTGGTCAGTACCTTATGGCTAGCCTCCATCAAAGACCTTTGAATAGATAAACTGCAAATTACGGCTTCGTATTTTTGGTTATTGACATTAGCCCATTCATTTAGCTCGTCTATTTTGCCCCACATGTCAGGTGTCGACAATTCCCAACAGGACAAATCAACAATACAGGCCCAAGGTTTGTCACTTATTTTATTAACATGTTCTTTATATTCTTTGCAAAGTCTTACCACTGTTTCGGAGTTCCAAGAGTCAAAGCAGTGGATAACTAATGTTTGCTCTACAACCTTCATTCGAAAAGAACCATGCTCGTTCATAAAGTCTCCTGCAAAATGCAACTCCCTTATGTCAGGGGGTTAATATAGTGGACTGAAAATTAACTTATTATCTTTATCCGTTCAACGGATGATTTTATACCATAATTCAATGCATTACACTAATTCTACTAAGTTTTTGAGTGGGAACAAACTTAATAGACTTAGTATTAGTGCAAACTTATGCTAGCACTATAGCATAAGTATATTAGGTAGTATTCTCGCTCACCCCTACACTTCTTTTAAAGGCAATTAGCTCGCTGGTTAATACTGACAAGCAATTAGGAGGTTTTAGATGTATTACCTTATATAAGGGGCGTTATGAGTGAGTTTTCTCACTCATAAGCTGAACACAGACATTGGCTCGAATATGCTAATTCAGCCAGTTAGAGGAGCGTTTGCTTGAATAGCCTAAATCATAGAGTTAGGCTAAAATAAGTGAACTCAAATTGAGCAACCCACTTACTTAAATGAGCTAAATAATTTGAGTGACTTAAGGTTAAATAAAATAATGTTTCATTAACCTTCTTTAGGTAAAGTTTTTATCGGCTTGTAATAACTTACTTCTAATTCGTCATTAATACAGGTTAGTAAGTAATTGTTCATTTCTGCCGGTGTAATTTCATCTTCTGCAGCATCGTTTTTACATTGCGCTAAAAGGCTCATGACATACTCCGGAGATGCAGTCATTAACTCTGTTTCATCTTCGTTGCAAAATGCGGCGTTTGAAGTCAGTGTTAGTACCGCCAGCATTAAAATCATTTTTTTCATAGTTAATCTCTTTAATGTAAATTGAATTACATGTCCCAATAGTCACTTAACGAATTAAGCTGTCTATCAAGAAATCTTTTTTCAGTTAATGAATCTAATTTTTGTCTGACCTGATATTTTTGTTTTGCTGTTTTTCTCATTGCTGTTTTATTGGTTGAACCATAGGCAATTTCAAAACCAGCAATACCAGTATCAAAATTTGAATCTTCATCAATATCGGTGTCTGCATATGTATCAATGTTCATTTCTTTACCTTATAAAAAAATCATACTTGGATTTTCCACTAGATAATGTGCCGATATTTCAAAATAGAAAAGTGAATTATTTTGCGATTATTAATCAAAATTTTTAATCAAATTTATTTAACAACCAAAATTCAAGTTAATAGTGGGTGGAGAGAGTAGTAATTGAAATAAAATCAACTATGGGTTTATTGAAAATTACTTATTAAACAGTTATTTATGTTTATTTTAATTAGATGTAAGTCGTTATTAAGGTAATAGTTAATACTGCACCTTAGTGAAAGATGTTGATAGTGCAAGCGGTTTTAGTGTGTTTTATGACTTAAAAAAATATTTTTATGACATTTTAATTAGTACTTTTCGCTTGATTACGCTGTTGTGCTAAGGCTTGAAGTTGTTTCGATTGTTGATGCAAGCTATTACGCACTAAAGCTTCTTGGTCTTCTTCACGAATATGATGAAAAATAACTTTGTGATGAGTTTGTTGCTCGAGCAATTCCGTACTGATTATTTCACCAATACAGTACAAGGCACTATTTTCATCTGGAAAAAATAATTTTAATTCGAGGAAATCACCAAGGTTAAACCGGCTAGGGTTATCACTGTTAAATATGATGCCACCACCACCAAATTTAAGCGCTTTAAATCTAGCATTAACGTTATCTTCTTGGGCCAGAATATAACCCACGAGTAAGTCCATTTTTTGCGCTTGATAATTGAGGTACTCCATTAATTGGCCAGCAACACCGGCAACCGTTTGTAATGGTCGTAACGCACTTTGATCTAAAGTACTTATTTCTGATGCTATTTTAAAGGGAATAGGCATGTTTGATAAAAACTGCTGATAATTTGGTAGCTGAGTTAATTCAATAACCTTAGCGTTGATATTAAATGCATAACTTATGGAAAAGAATTCATCAAATTGAGCAAGTTTTGTTTGATCTTCAGCAGTGGTCATTAATAAGTTTCCTTATAATTTTTATCAGTGTTAAGGTTATTTATTGTTAATGTGAGCTAGCAAGAAATACGTTCACTGCACATTCGCACATTTCATCAATTTGGCTTTCTTGTGCGTATATTCCATCAATCACTAAACGGGCAATGCCATGTAAAGTTGCCCAAGTGACTTGTGCTAACCGTAAGGTATTTTCTTCTTGAATAATAATACCTTGATCCTGCCAAAGTTTAGTCATTTCAACTTGATAATTAAAGCTGGCATAGGCTATTTTTTTTAAGGTTTGTGTACTGTTATTTTCTTTCCAAATAACGCGGCCAAACATCAACTCGTATAGTGAAGGGTTTTTTGTTGCAAAGCCAATATAGGCATGAACAAAATTACGATACTTCTCTTCACTAGACAGCTTTTCTTCAGAGAAAATTTCACTAGAATGTTGATGCCATTGCTCAAAACCTTGCTCAGCAATAGCACATAATAAATCATTTTTGTCGGTAAAGTGATGATAAGCGGCGGTACGTGACACGCCAATTTTTTCCGCAAGTTTACGTAAAGATAAACCTTCAATACCGTCTTCTGTGACCATTTTTGTCGCTGTACTGACAAGTGACTTTCGTAAGTCACCATGATGATATTTTGTTTTTGCGACCATTTAGTTAAGCAACCTAGTGTTAAACATTATTATCAAAGGACTTTTTTTGATGGTAAAGCGACATTAGCAAATATCAGTCCTGCTACTAATGACATAAAAATCAAAAATGTTTGTGAGCCAATGTCGGTGGCGTTGAGCATAACTTGCCCTGATACCGCATTGCTTAAGCCGATATACACTTTACTTCCTGGCACCAATACAACTAAGCCCATTAATTTAACAATACTTGAGGGGAGGTTCATGATACGAGAAAAAATACTACTGTATAGGCCTAGGGCAAAAGCGCCAACAAAAGCGCCAAGGGCGACACCTAAGTATTCAGCCCCGACTATACTGGCACCAAAGGCAATATAGCCAGAAAGAATACCCCAAGGCGCATCTTTTTTTCGACACTTAAATAAAATCACTAAGCTAATTGATAATGTGGTTACCGCCGCCCATGATGTCCAGTTAGGTGTACTAGGAGGTTGGATAAATAAAACCTCTCCCCAGATCATTTTACCTAACGCTATACCCAACACACCGCCAAAATAAATTTTGAATAAAATCATTAAGGCATCCATCAATCTTGCGGTACCGGATATTAGGTTTCGAGCGGCAAGCTCTGATAAGGCTAAAGTTAGCGATAAGCCCGGAATAAAGGCAATGATACTCGATAGAATAACTAATGGAATGTTAATGCTGGGGTCAATTAAGGCAATTGCTGTCGCTAAAATTGCCGTGGTCATGGCGGCAATAGGTTCTAACATGTCGGTAACTCGGCGTGAACGTTCAGCCCAGAAAGTAAATAAGCAAACCACCAAACCGAGTAGCGTTGACCAAAAAACGTCATTCCAACTGGTGTGCATTAGCATCGCAAAAGCGCCACTTGAGGCACCAAAAGCAAGAAAAGTTAAAAAACGGCCATAGGGATTAGGTTTGTCAGCAATTTCATCTAACCGCTCAATGGATTCTGAGAGCGTTCGTTGGCCAGAGGTGAGTTCGTCAACTAATTCATCGGCACGTGCTAATGAACCTAAATCGAGATCGCCAGGTGCAACCCGAAGAATGTGATTGTAATCTTGATTTTCGTCATCTTCAGATAACACGAAGGTTAATGAGGTTGGCGTAATAACAAAAGAGCCATAAACACCTAAGCTTTCTGAAACATCGGTTAAATGTGCTTCTAATCGATAAGCGGGAGTACCAAACTTATGTAAGGCTTTGCCTAAACGAATTATAAATCGACGTTTATCAGTAAAGCTATCAGTATTTGCCATAGCAAGATCATTCATATTGAAAATATTTTTATATGGTAAATGATTAATTTTAAAATGAAAGCACAGATGTTAAATCTTAATAGAAAGTTGCCTAGTAAGGTGATTAATTAATGAATTTTAACTTTGCTTAATGAATATTGCGCTTACTATAAGAAAATTGGCAGCTAATGTTAATCTCGGTATGATATACGCAGTGTTTGAAAATTATCAAGATACTTAACTGGCTTGGTATTACTTTCTCATTAATGCTACATATCTAGCTAGATGACTTATTCGGACGAGATATTTTATGACGTTATTAATTATTTTACTTTGTGTGTTTGGCGCCGTCGCTTTAATGGTGATATTAGGGCAGCGCTTTGGTAAACCAATGGAAGTTGAACAACAGCAAAAGTATTCAAAAATACTCTGGATAGTGGTGTTTATTGCTATTATTGCCGCTATTATTCGGCAAATGCTTTAACCGTTATTGCAGGGCAGTTAAGTGCTATAGCATTTACTGTATATGTTAGTTGAGTTTGTGGTTACTTTGGTGTTTACATTATGCTATAGATATGTAAAATATTGGTTAATATAGTTCCAAGTCTTACCATCACACATGCTGATATAAACGCCTTTGATAAATTTTGGCTAACATTTTCAAACTAGTGTTCTACACTCATGATTGAATCCCCTGATGCTTCCACATTAAATAGATAAAGGTTGTTAATTTGAAATTTGAATTATGTTTTGCTGATGATGTTTAAAGACAATTTTTATTTATTGCTGTGGTGTTTTTTGATACCGTACTTTTCTCTTACCAGTGCTGTTGCTAATGAATTAACCTATAAAAAATTAGGCCAATTACATGAAGCGGCTAATAATGGCTTTGTTGAAGATGATGATGGTTTTATTTGGATTGGTACACAAAATGGTTTAATTAAGTGGATGGGTGAAGAACTAATCAAATATACACCTGAAAACTCATCGCTTATAGGAGCAAATATTTCTGCTATCACGCAAGGAGACAATGGTGTTTTATGGGTAGCAACATTAGATGGTGGTTTGAATAAGTACGATAAATTAACTAATAAATTTGTCCATATAGAAGGTGGAGATTTAATTACTGTCAGCAGTATCGGCGGATGGAGAAAAACACAACCATTGGCTTTGGTAAGTAAAGATGAATTGGTTTTTATTTCAGAGCAACGACTGATTCATTTTAAAGCAGGTATATTCAGGCAAATTTCACTCACTAACGATAAACAAGCTTTAACCGGAGCCGTCTTTTGCCAAACAAAAGTGTGTTATATCGGCATAGAAGGCGGCTTAGTTGTATTAGATTTAGTGACAGAGAAAACCACTTTATATTCATATCCTTCAAAATCTGCTCCCCCATTGCATATCAATAAAATGATAAAAATTGATGGATTGCTCTATTTAGCAACAAAGCACAATGGCTTGCTGCAGTTTAGTAGCCAAAAAAAATTATTTAGCACACTAATACCCTACCAAAATAAATCTATCAGCAATTTTACTTATGACACTATCAAGCAAGAGCTTTGGCTAATTCACAGCCCAAGCATTGGCTTAAGCCAATTTACGCTTTCATCTGGTCAAGTTGAGTCTTACTTTAGCTTAGCCTCAGAAATAAACCCACTGAGTGATGTACGTTTAGACGGCATATTGTTCAGCAAGCGAAATCAATTATTAACCTTTACTTTAGGTGGTGATTTAGGTGCCATTGAGCAGAAAATTTTTACCAATATCACCAAGCAGTCTGATTTGGGCCTTGGACTTAGCAGTAATAATATTCGTCCTATTTATCAAACTAAAGATGGCACTATTTGGCTGGGGACAAAAAGTGAAATGGGACTGCATTATTTTGATGAGTCAGCGCAGCGATTTATTCAGTTAACCGACCCTAAAATATCCATGCCTTATGCACTTTATGAGGATTCTAATGATACGCTTTGGGTGGGTAACTTAGAAGGGACGCTTAGCGCATTAGATACTTCGCGAACCAAAGTGCAACAGCACTTTGTACTGAATGCAAGAATTGGTGACATTATTGAGCATGCAACCAATTCAAATCTACTTTGGCTGGCAACTTATGATAAGGGCTTATTCTTATTTGATAAGCAATTAGGTGTTATTGAGCAGTTTCAACATAGCAGTAAACTTGCTACTAGCATAAGTTCGAATTTTATTTTGAAGATGCTCTATATCGATAATGAGTTGTGGTTAGGTACAATGAAAGGACTAAACCATTATAACGAAACAACCAATAGCTTTAATCGCTTTGTGAAATCGTCACCCTCTGAGAATAAAATTCTTAATTTATTGCCTGAAAAAAAGGACAAAATTTGGGTGGTTAATGATAGCAATGGCATTGATTTGTTTGATACTAAAAGTAAGGTGTTCGAAGAAAAATTTACCAATATAGGTTTTCCGCTAAAGGTTACAGAGCAAGATAATCAAGGTAATTTATACGGCTATATTATTAAAAAAGGCATATTTAAGTTTAATACTTTAACGGAGACTTTTGATATATATGGCAAAGAATATAACCTTCCCCTAAGTTATTGGCTGGTTGCTCATCATAAGATGTTTAATGGTGATATGTGGTTTGGCAGCCAGTATGGCTTGACTGTGTTCAAACCTGAAAACCTTTCGACAAAAATTGAAGTTAACCAAGTACATTTTACTCGATTAGAGCAAAATGGCCATCCGATAAAAACACATGCAGCGTACGAAAAATTAACGTCATTAGAGTTAGATTGGAAAAATAACAGCTTAGAATTTAGTTACTCCAGTAAGTTTTCGGATAACAGCAAAGAAATTAATTATCGCTATAAAATGGAAGGTGTTGATTCTGAATGGTTTTATACTAACTCTAATTATGCTCGATATGTCGGGCTAGACAGTGGTAGCCATTTGTTAAGAGTAGCAATGAAAGTTAATGGCCAATGGTCTTCTGCTGAGCAAGAGGCCCAACTAGAGATAGTTGTATCGACACCCATTTGGCGGCTATGGTGGGTTCAGCTGATCATGTTGATGCTTTTTGTGTTTATTATTGTGATTATCTCCTATGCCATCATTATTAATTTTCAAAATAGAAAACTGAAAAAAGATGTTTACCGTGATGCTCTAACCGGTTGTTATAACAGAAGGTACTTACAAAGTGCTTTAGGTAAACTTGATGAAAGGTTAATTCATCGTAATTCTATTTCTAGTATCTCCCCTAGCTCGCCTAGTTACGCTTTCTTATTCTTTGATCTAGACCACTTCAAAAGTGTCAATGATAAGTTTGGTCATGACGTTGGTGATCTTGTTTTGCAGCATTTTGCAAGTGAGCTGCAAGCACAATGTCGAGTCGGTGATACGCTCGCTAGATGGGGTGGTGAAGAGTTTGTGATGCTTTGCCAGGTTAATGACAAAAGCTCAATTCCCGAAATATGTCAGCGTATGATCCAAACCATAAGTAATAATAATATCAATGTTTCAGCGTCTACATTACTAGAATATACCTGTTCCATTGGCGCAGTGGCTTATCCTGATGATAATTTGCTCGGTAACCTGTCTGTAGAGGCTGTCGCGAGTATTATGTCTGATTTTGCTTTATATCAAGCAAAAGAACATGGCAGAAATACCTGGTGTGTTATCGAAACAACCGCGAGCTTAATTTCAACAGATTTAAATGATTTAAATCATGACAAAATAGAGCAACTTATTAAGGAAGAAAAATTAAGTTTAATACACCCTTAGAATATTAATTATTGGCCGTTGGCTGAAACTGAAAGTTGTTTTGAGCGACGATGTCGCCATTCGAATCGTAGTTACTTTCATAAACCTTCACTTCACCCGTATTTGCTTGTAATATTATCGCACTTGACCGTGTTCCATAGTCCGGCGAGACAATAAAAATACTACTAAGTAACAGCTCTAGCTCTTTACTGAGCCCGGTAATCGGTAAACTTTCTTGCTTGGCTGTTTCTTGATTGCTCATCACTTTAAAAAGTGTCTCTATCTCTAGATTATTTGTCGTAACTAAAGCTTCTAAGGCATTTAAACCTAAAGCCATTTTCGGCCAAGTATCATCTAATGCACCATTAGAAACACTGTGAAATCCGGCGGCTAATCTGACAAGCTTTTGATTCACACTATCAAAAGCTTGTAAGTTATTTAACTGACCAAAAATTAAATTAAAATCATTGTATTGATACGACTCAGCCGATAAATATTGTTCGGTTTTAAGGGGACTATTCTTTAATGCTTGTACGACTAAGTCGCCACGCGAAGGTTTATTTTTATCAAACTTTTCAGGCTGACGAAAATTTGTTAAAGCGGAAAAATGACCTTCAGGGGTTAAGCCAAGCCAAGTGCCACCTGCCTGTAGATCTTTGCCTGCGAGTATCTTTTCTTCAGCCCACCAATGCATATTTTGGGTCGGACGTTGATGAAATTCATCACGGTTAGCACAAATAATCACAGGATAGTCAGGGTGCTGCTTAACCGCAATAAACAAAATACACATAATATTGGCTCCCAAAAGGTAAATGAATTTATAACTAAAAATATTTATGTTTTAACTTATAGCCAATTGATTGATGGTCGTTAAGCGAATAATTGTTATATCGACTTGGTATTGATCACAGCATAGGATATGGTTTGTAGCAACATATCATTAACTTATTTTTCAAGCAAAAGGTAGTAAAGCTGATGTTAGCATTTCCCGTCATTGATTTAAAAAATAAAGTATCAGCACAAGAATGGCAACTTAGAGTCGATTTAGCTGCCTGTTATCGTCTTATTGCGCTCCATGGTTGGGATGATTTAATTTATACCCATGTCTCGGTGCGTATACCCGGTACCGAGCATGTGCTGATTAATGCCTTTGGCTTACGCTTTGATGAAATTAGCGCATCCAATTTAGTTAAAATTGATATGGCCGGCAATATTGTTGATGTGGATTGCCCATTTGAGTTTAACCCTGCAGGTTTTACTATTCATAGTGCTGTTCATGAGGTGCGTCATGATGATCTTTGTGCCTTGCATGTGCATTGCAATGAAGCCATTACTGTTGCTTCTTTAAAAGAAGGTTTATTGCCGCTTAGTCAGTACTCGATGTTTGCTTTAGCATCGCTGAGTTATCACGATTATGAAGGTTTAGCGGTTAATGAAGATGAAAAACTACGCTTGCAGCAAGACTTAGGCAATAGCAATTTTATGTTACTGCGTAATCATGGTGCGTTAACCATGGGTAAAACCATTGGCGATGCTTTTATGCACATGTATGACTTAATACGTGCTTGTCAAATACAAATACAAGTCATGTCCACGGGGATGGAGCCTATAATGCTAGAACAAAGTCTTATCGATGGTATTAAAGCACAAGCAGATATAGTACACACTGGCTTAACTGGCGGACAAAAAGCTTGGCCGGCGATGTTACGCCGCGTATATGAAGTAGACCCAAGCTTTGCCTTATAACCCTTAACCTTATTGATGTCGTTATTTAATCTTGTATTGAAGTAGCATGTAAAGAGAGCCTAATGAAAGTAACTCACGTAGAAATTTTTGATATTGAATGTCCAAAGCGCCCAGGTTGGAACCCGGTTTTTATTCGTGTACATACCGATGAAGGTATCACCGGGGTTGGTGAAGCTGGTCTTGCTTACGACTGGGGACACAGTGCAGCAGCGGCGATGCTTAAGGAGATCAGTGAAGCGATATTGATAGGCTTTAATCCGTTTAATACCGAATTATTATGGTCACGGATGTTGCGGGAAAGCTTTTGGGGCTTAGGTGGCGGGCCGGTGCTATATTCGGCCATGAGTGCCATTGATACCGCGTTATGGGATATCAAAGGTAAAGCGCTCGGCTTGCCAGTATACCAACTACTTGGTGGCAAAACTAATGACAAACTGCGCACTTATGCGAGTCAGTTACAGTTTGATTGGGATGAAACAATTAGTAAGCTTATTGAGCCCGCACAATATGCCGAAGCAGCATTAAAAGCGGTTGCGCAAGGTTACGATGCGGTTAAAGTGGATCCGATTGTTTATAACCAAGACGGCAGTTCTTCATTTGATCGCACTAAATTATTTACGCCAAAACAAATGCGCTTATTCGGCAACCGTTTACGAGCAATTCGTGATGCCGTGGGCGAAGATGTCGATATTATTTTTGAATCACATTCATTAATGGGGGCTGCATCAGCTATTCAAATGGGTAGAGTTGTTGAAGAAGTTGGCTGTATGTTTTATGAAGAGCCGGTTAATTATCTCAACTCAGCGGTACATAAGAAAGTGGCTGACAACGTTAACGTGCCGATTGCTGGCGGCGAGCGTTTATATCATCGCTGGGATGCACGACCTTATTTTGAAGACCAAAGCATTGATGTTTTACAACCTGATATTGGCCTATGTGGTGGTTTTACTGAAGCGAAAAAAGTATGTGACTATGCTGATGTCTATGATATTCGTATTCAAGCTCATGTTTGTGGTGGACCCGTGGCAACAGCAGCATCTTTGCATCTTGAAACCGCGATCCCTAACTTCTTAATTCATGAGCATCATACCTATGCCATTAAAGACTGGAATCGTGAGCTGTGCTTGCAAGATCCACAGCCTGTTGATGGCTTCTTTCAAGTATCAGAAGCCCCTGGTATAGGTATTGAACTGAATGATGAGGTGGTTAAACGTTCGCCTAATGTTACGGTCAATGCCTTGAAGTAAAAGTGCTAGCGCTGTCGGTATTTAATTAAAAGTGATTAGTGCCAAGTTAGCTGGTGTGATTAAAGAAGGTAGCTTGGTTACCTTCTTTAATCTTTTGCTATGACCTACCTTAAATATAATCTATGGGCAGAGCGGTAGTGTATTTTATTTCCTCCATGGCAAAGCTTGAGCTGATATCGGCAAAGCTTGCTCGGGTAATTAAACGTTGGTAAAAACTGTCATAAGATTTCATATCGGGCACGACCACACGTAATAAATAATCTACTTCACCACTCATACGGTAAAATTCGATAATTTCTGGAAAATCTTTCGCTACTTCTCTGAATTCACTTAACCACTTAGGATTGTGCTGATTAGTTTTTATGGTGACAAATACCGTTAAACCGACGTTTAATTTTACTGGATCAGCAAGGGCAACACGGCCTTTAATAATACCTGACTTTTCCATCGCTTGAATGCGACGCCAACAAGGGGTTGTTGATAAGCCGACTTGGCTGGCAACATCACTAACAGAAGCGGTGCAGTCATGTTGTAAGATATTGAGTATTTTTTTATCGAATGCATCCATAAGCGTTTAAACGGAATGGTTTTACCTAAAATTGATAAACTGTGAAATTATTTTGCGATAAAATGGCTACTATTGCGAGTTATATTTTAAACGATGAGCGCGCTGTCGGTATTGTTGCTTAAAACTTATAAAATTGTGCGGCATTGCTAAAACACAATTGCTGTATCAGTACAGCATTATAGGGCAGTTCGGTATTGGCAAGCCAAGTATCTTGATAGCTACCATGCCACAAACTTAGTGGAAAATTACTGGCTAACATTACTCGTGATATGCCAAAATTTTCTAAACATAAGGCGATAATTTTATGCTGCCAGTTAGTTGAATAATATCTATCTGTCATTTCGTAGCCAGAACATTTGATAAAAACCGTGCTGAATTTAGCCAAACGTTTAAGGTTATCTAACCACGCTATCTGCTGTTTTTTATCTGCTGTCGGTGAGCCGGCATGATTGATAGATAACATTAAATCAGTTGTTGAATGTATTATTGTTATTAAGTTATCGACTGCCGAAGTATTTGCTAGAGGCATTTGCAGCTCAAAACTCAGCTGCTTATCGGCGAGTAGGGCTAAGTTAGCACCAGTATGCTGATTGTTCAGCATAACTTGTGCATTATCATCTAAAATATGCCGAATACCGACCACGCTTTGATAGTGCATTAGTTTTTCAAGTTGCTGAGAAAATAATGGCTTAGGTAAAGTAATATCCAGCATCGCAATGCTACGAAATGGTCGCTTGCAGGTCTCTTCTAACCAAGCAATTTCTCGCCATGACTGTTCATTATCAAACCCGGCTTCAATATGGACAAAGCCTGATAAGCTTAAGGGGGAGCTTAAAGTTAGGTCTTGCTCTGAAAAGTGCTTTGCAATGAGATGCTTATCTGGCCAGAAAGGGGGATTTTCTGGCCTTAGCCATTGGTAGCTGCCTTTATTAAGATCAAACAGGTGAAGATGTGGGTCGATAATTTTTATCATCAGTTAGACCTTACTGTGCGGTATAACCGCCGTCAATAACTTGCAAACTGCCGGTGATAAACTTAGCTTTATCTGAGCCAAGAAAATAAACCAGCTCAGCGACTTCTTCTGCTTGTCCTAATCGTCCTAGTGGTTGTAAAGCCGCTTCTTCGGCATGTACTTCAACTTTGTTAGCGCCTGATTTTTCACAATAATTATTAATGGCTTGATGATAAAGCGGGGTTTCTATGGTGCCAGGGCAAACGGCATTGGCGCGAATATTAAACTGTGCGTAATCAAGTGCGGTGGTTTTTGCCATTGAAGCTAACGCTGCTTTGCTGAGGTTATAAGCAAAAGAGTTATGCTTAGCAATCAGCGCTTGATCGGACGACATCAAAATAATAGCACCATTTCGTTGCGCTTTCATTGCCGGTAATACCGCTTTGATCGCAGCATAAGCGCCTTTAACATTAATATTAAATACGTGCTCTAAGTCAGCTTCACTGGTGTTTTCAATTGAGCCTGAAAAATGTATGCCGGCGTTAGATACTAAAACGTTGATATTGCCTTGTTGGGCTATCTGCGTAATAACATGATTAACTTGCTGAACGTCAGTGATATCGCAAGGACAAAAGTCACCATAAGTTGATGGGGTAATATCTAGGTTAAATACTTGATAATTCTTCGTTAAAAATAGCTTAACAATACTTAAGCCAATGCCTGAACTACCACCGGTAACAATACATACTTTTTTCATAGAGAGAACACATTAATGATTTTGTTAAATAATATCGTTTACTTGTGCTCAGGGCTATAGCTATCGCATACTAGCGTGCAACGAGTAGTAAACCAATGCTCGCTCAGATAGAAAAATGCTTAAATAGCGTTATAAACGGCCAATACAATGAGAGGTAGTACTTCATCTCATTTTTTGTCAGTAATTTATCAGTGGCTTATAACTGATTTGTAAGTCATTTATGCAAGTTTTAAATAGTTTAATAAGCTTCTTTGGCCTGTAAATTGGTTGATAAAATATGTTGTTTCAGTGTCGTTAACGAGGGATCAGGTTGAGAAATTTAAAAGAAAAATTAAAAGTTTATTACATTATGAGTGTGTTTAGTGTGCTGTTTGCTTTATTAGGTTTTAGCTATAACGCATGGCGCATGGAAGTTAGCGAAGAAAATAATAATGTCCGCACCGCCGCATTCGAGGTGTTGTCACATTTAGGTGAATTAGAGCACATTATTTTATCGGCACATTATGACAACGACATTATTGAAGGTAACCCGAGAAAGGGCTGGGTTAAAGTGGGTTTGGTTGTCGATTTAAGTGCTTTAATTGCGCCAAATGTTGAAGCTAAGGCGGTAATGATGAAAGCGACTTGGGCAGATTCTTGGCATTTAATGCGAACGGAAGAAGCGGTTGTTACTGAGTTGGTTAATGAAATTGACGATACTCGTATGGCGATAAAGCTGGTCTTAAAAGAAATGAGCTAATGCTGACTAAAAGCACGTGATACTTTTAGTCAGACACTTTTAGTCAGCTACATTCAATCAGACACTTTTAGTCAGCGATGTAACTTTTTATTTAGCAAGTTCGACTAATACTGCGGTATACATTTTTAAGTTTAAAACAAACTGATCCATAGTAATAAACTCATGCTCTGAATGGCCGGTGTATTCTGTATTTGGCATTGAAGGGCCAAAGCTAACGGCATTTGGGAATAAACGTGAGTTTGTACCGCCGCCAATAGCAATGGGCTTAGCGTCTTTAATGCCAGTGAAATGACTAAAAACAGCTAATAAAGTATCAATATGTGGCGCATCTTTTTGGATAAAAGGGTCGCCAATATAATGCTCTAGCTCTTGCACATCTGCATCAAACTTATGATTCCAATTATCGACTGCTTGATGAATTTCGGTACTAAGCTGAGATTTACTTTTCCCTTGTGGGCGTCGTATATTGATATTTAGTTCTAGGTTATCATCATGTTGTTTTATCACGGTCGGTGCGACTGTCATTACCCCCATAAAATCATCTTGATAGGCAATGCTGCCAAACTTCTTGCCTTCTAATCCTAAGCCAATATTATCGTTAATAAAGTTCACCAAGGTGCCGGGGCCATTATTTACCCAACGACTATCTGATAAAAAATCTGCGAGGTAAGGGATAGCATTAATACCATCGTCAGGTTTAGAAGAGTGTGCGGACTTTCCTAACGCATTAACGGTTAAGGTACTGTCTTTTAGTTCAAGATCAAAGTTTACGCCTTGGTAACTACGTGCTTTACGTATTAATCTTTGCAGTAACACTACATTAGCATTTTCAATAGTTGCGCTAGCATCTTCAGGTATTTGGCTAGCAAAAAAACCACCACTAAATTCACTAATATAAGGTGAAATAGTCGGCATTTCTTGCTTTTTAAAGGCTAGCTTAATAGTGCCATAGCCTTTTTCTGCTGTGACTACCGGATATTCGGCATCAATAGTGATATTGGTTTGTGGTAGTTCATGGGTTTCTATGTAGGCCTTTAATGGCTCCCAATCAGACTCTTCTGCCATATAAATATAGAGTTTGATACGTTTATTAAGCGCTATTTTTTTGTCTTTAATTGCTTTCATGGCATATAAGGCTGTTGAAATTGGACCTTTGTCGTCTTCAGTGCCACGACCAATTAATTTGCCCGGTTCGGTCGTTGTATCAAGTTCGAAAGGCGATTTCGTCCATTTTTTAGGGTTAACCGGTTGTACATCGCCATGAGTGATAATGCCAACACGTTCTTTTTGATCGCCTAAACCAACCACGACTATATAGCCGTCATCACGATAATCTAAGCCTAATGCGAGTGCTTGTTTTTTTAATTCAGCTTTGAAGGCGACATGCACTGGGTTGTCATCAATGGATACTCCCTCTTTAGCAACGGTATTATGTTTTACCAAAGCACGTAAACTATTAACCATATCTTGCTGGTAAGTCGCTACGGCATAATCAGCCGTTGTTTGTGCGACTCTGCTGACCTGTGGTGTTGTGGTATTGGCTGCATTAACGGATGAGCTTAATGTTAATGACATAAGCGCATAGGTAATAATTGTTGCAGGTAAAAGCGTAAGTTTTTTAAGCAAAAGATGCTCCATTGATTAGCGTTTCAGGTTTTTAAAGGCTGTTTTTTCATGGCTATATTAACGTAAGTTAAATGGCGATGACAGTAACAAGTAGACGACTTGTCTCGCGAAAAGTTTCATGACCGAACTTACGGACTACCGACAAAGTTCTGAAACAAAAAAGGCTACGTTTCAGCGCAGCCTTTTTTAACTCAAATGAACTTATCTTGTGCTAATTTATATTTTTTAGCTCAAGCGTCTATGCAAATAGCTTACTATTATTGCAGTTGCGCTTCAAAAGTAAGGAATACGCCACCTTGCTCTTTATCTGCTAAGGTTTTATTTTTAGCGTCTTGCTGATATTCAGCAATTAATAAATAACGACCGGCATGTGCTGGCGTAAAAGTGATTTCACCATTTTTATCTGTAGTCAATTTTAATACGTCAGGGGTATTGCGGTAACGAGCACCGTCTGGCGTAATTTCAATTTCAACACCGGCTTGTACTTTCCCATGATAAGTAAAAGCAAACGTTGCCGGTTCATTTTCTACAATTTCAGCCGGGTGTGTTTTTGGTAACAACTCTAAAAACTGACCGTCGGTGCCGTAGTTTTCAGTCGGGTTGTTCATGGTGATGTAAGTTTCTACACGTGTTAGACCGTAAGTTGTTTGTAAATCAGTGGCATTAGCAGGAACCATGGCTTTCAATTCAGCTTTGTTAGCACGGGCACGTTGACGTTTATCAGCAACTTTATAGCTAGAGAAATAACTCGCGCTTGCGTTGTTAGTGATTTTGTAAGTACCGCTATCTTCAACAAAATAGTCAGCCACAGATTTTCTATGTGCTTTGTAGCTTGATGAAGGACGAACACTTTTACCTGATGGCGTTAAAATGCTCAGTGCATCAATGCTTAATGCTTTATCAACATTAAATACTTCGTTTGATGCTGAAGCATCTAGTGCAACCCATTCTCCTTGTTCTGACGAAAGCGTAAAATGGCTTGGTAATAACCAACGTGAATGCGCACTAGCTTGGCCACTAATAGCAACGGCAAGACAAAATAATAGTGATTTCTTAATATTCATTTGTGCTCCTAAGGTGTAACAGTAAAAGTAATTTCGCCAGTCTCGGCGGTTTCATTCAGGGTAAATTTTTGTGCAGTGTTGTCGATCTTAAATGCTTGTTTGAGTAAGGCACGTCCGCCTTTTTCGCGGACGACTTCGATATAAAGTACGTAGTCGCCTTGAGGCAACGCTTGTTGCTGATCGTCAGTCGCTTTAAATGAAAGCGGAAAAGTACCAGCAGCGTGTGTTGCTGAAGTTATAGCATCGACTAGCTCTGCATCTTTTCGACCAACATTACGCCACCAACGGCGAATGTCTTTTAACCATTTAGGCTCTTTACGCCAAAGCAGCAGTGTTCTGACCGGATCTTTTTTAGTATTTTCTAACCAAGCAGCAACATAAGGAGGATGATATTCACCTTGTTGCTGCTTCAGGTCTAGTTTTATTGCTAGGGTAGCAGGTACGTTATCATTGGCTTGTACTGCTGCTGGTAAAGTAAATAACAAGCTAGCAAATGCCAGTAAACATACTTTACTCATCTTATTAACGTAGTGTGATAATTGACTCTTCATAAGTAATGTAATTTTCCTTTAAGCAAAATAAATAATAGTAATAATGGCCAGCAGCGTGCTGCTAACACTAACGATTAAGGTGCGATGAAAGCGTTTTTGTGGCATGGCCAAAATGAATCCTGTGATCGCAAAAACAATAAATAGCACGCTAGAAAAGTCGATAATCCAGCCCCAAAAGTTACTGGTGTTTCGACCCTTATGTAAATCATTAAGCACGGCCCACCAGCCGTAGTGAGTTTGTTCAAAAAAAGCCTCACCGGTTTCAAGGTCAACAGCAATACTGGCACTTTTCCCCGCCTGTTTTATGCTATAAAACAACTCACCTGACATCAGCTCTGGTTTGGTATTTTGTAAAGAAACAGCAAAAGCTTGTTCAATTTCGCTAGTAATCACTTGCTGTTGCTCACTTGTTACTTGGCCATCGCTTAGCGCAAGCTCGGCAATAGTGTCGATGGTAAGTTCGCTTTCTACTACTTGTGCTTGATGACTGCTAAACCATTCGGGATGATTTAAAGTGATCCCTGTGACAGAAAAAAACAGTAATAAGGTCAGTAGCGCCATAGATACGTAGACGTGAATGAGCCGTGCAAGGTTTAAGGTTTTTTTAGAAGGTTTCATTACTGCTGATTTTCATTGCTAATATCGATAGAGTTCAAGTGCTTGAAAAGCATTAAAAGGCGACATAATCTGAATATGTCGCCTCAATTTAGTGGTAAATGCCAATCAAAGGCTAACTAAAATGCTAACTGGGCAGCTAAACGAAAGCTAATACCATCAGCGGCCGTTACACTACTGGTTCCACCACCAATCAAATATTTTTTGTCTAATAGGTTATTGATGTTAAAGCGTAAGTGAAGCTCATGTTCATTAATATCCATTTGATATGTCGCACCCAAATCAATACGGGTATAACTGTCTTTTTTGATGGTGTTTTGGTTATCAGCAAACCGTGATCCTTCATAAAATGCACCAGCATTAAAGGCTAGCTTATCGGTTAACTCATAGCGCGACCATAAAGCGGCAGACCATTCAGGTACATCTACTGGTGTATTGCCTTGATATAGCGCATCTCGTTCATATTCAGCGTCGATATTGATCAAAGATGACATGATAAATAACTTGTCGTTAATAGCACCTTGGGCGCCAAGCTCAAAACCTTTATGGCGTTGTTCACCGGCTTGTGTTGTGCGAGATTCAAACTCAGAGTCAACCAGATCTTCTTGAATTAACTTACCCATCTTGCTGATATCAAAAATTGCGCCACTAAGCATAAGTCTGTCATCAACAAGTTGCCATTTTACGCCTATTTCGCTTTGTTTTGATTCCATTGCATCTAACTTCATGCCATGGTTAATATCGGTATCATTGTCTAACGTTGCGCTACTTTGTGGCTCAAAACCTTCGCTGTAACTATAATAAATCGTTGCTTGCGCAGAAGGGTGGTAAAGCACACCAAACTTAGGCAAGAATGATTCATTGTCAGCACCTTCTTTATTCTGTTTGTCATAACGACCACCGAATGAAACTTGCCAGTTGTCGTTAAAAGTAACTAAGTCTTGAAGATAAATTCCGTAATAGTCGTATTCACTGCTCGATAGCGTTGTGTCATTTTTATAGTTAACATTAGGTTTTGCAACTTCACTATTACCCGCTGAATAAGTAGGGTATGGGTCTTCAACTGTACCTTTAACTGAATCTTTAAGTTGGCCGTAGTAATAGTCTAACGAGTTAGCGCCAATTAATAGTTGATGACTAACACCGGCAAAATCGAACTCGCCGACAAAGTCGATAAATTTAGTGGTGAACTGCCAATCATCAAAACGGTCATACGGCTTTGATGTGTATTCATCGCCCTCAACAAAACCTGACTCTTTTTGAGCAGCAGATTCAAAACGTTGACGTTCAAATGTCTGTTCATTGTAACCAACCGTTACTTGCCAAGTGTCATTGATATTATAATTTATATCAGCGCCATAGTTTTCAACATCGATATCAGTGAATGCCCATGACATATCACGAATGGTTTTACGATCGCCAATTAAATCGCCATCTTCGTTTAACCAACCACCGGTATCTAATCCAGCCTTATCATTGGTGTAGTCATAATGTACACGCAAAAATAAATCTTCTGAAACATCATAATCAACAACAAGAGCACCTAAGAAACGATCGCGCTCACGTTGATCACCATTTTGATATTCACGTTGATAAGTAACATCTTGTTTGACTAAAATACCACGATATCTCAGTGATTCATCATCGTTTAATGCGCCACCAGCATCTAAAGTAAAACGTGTTGAGCCTTCTTGGTCTGTGTCAGCACCAAAGCTGAATAAACGCCTTGCCGTAGGCTTTTTAGTCACCATGTTTACTAAACCGCCGGGTCCTGATTGGCCATATAAAATGCTTGAAGGACCTTTAATTACTTCAACCGCTTCTAATGTTTCTATTGGCTGTTGATAGTGTGACCAATGTTGATGGCCGTCGCGTAAATAACCATTTGAAGAACTTAATTCAAAACCTCTAAGATTAAATACTTCACGGTTGCGTTGTTTAGAGCCAGCTGAAAGACTGGCATCATTGGTAAGTACTTCACCTAAGGTGGTCGCTAACTGTTCTTCTACAATTGTGCTTGAAATTACTGTAACTGATTGCGCAGTTTCAAGTAATGAAACATCAGTACGCATGGCACCTTTTGCTTCATCCACTTTGTAATCATTAAAATAGCTACCGGTAACTTCAATGACTTCTATTGAATTATTGTCAGCATATGCAGTTATTGACGTTGCCATAGATATCGCCAAGAACAGCGGTGAGTACTTCATGTTAATCTCCAAATTATCAACTAGTTTGAGCGAGTAAATGCAGCGAGCATTAATTTTGAGGTAATGATAATGAGAGTGATTGTCGTTTGCAATACAAGTTTTAAATTAATTGAAAAAAACCTAGATTAAATCAAATAATCACTTTGATTGAATGAATAAAGAACAAAGTGATTATTATGATCAGTACCTTAACCTTGTGTACAAGGCTTAATCGAGTTTTAAAAAATCTAACACAAACAAAATTATTATTATGCTGCTAACTGTTTATCGTGCATGCTGCACGCTATATATTTGAGATAGTTATTTTAGATGTTCAGTATTGCTGATTTTATTCAGTAGGTTATACCAATTCTAATAAGTTTCTTCCGACTCAGTGAAACTGAATAGGTTTGGTATTAGCTACTGTTGAGACCATTAAATTATTAACAAAACAAAGGGTATTAAATGTTTAGTCATATCATGATAGGTGCGAACGATGTACAAGCGTCAAAAGAATTTTACGATGCAATTTTAGGTGAAATGGGCCATAAGCCAGGCGTAATGGACGACAAAGGCCGTTGTTTTTATTTTACCGATAACGGCGTTTTTGCCTTAACCAAGCCAATAAATGGTGAAGGATCTTGTCATGGCAATGGTACAACTATTGGTTTTGCTGCTGCTTCTCCAGAGCAAGCCGATGCATGGCATGCTACGGGTCTTGCTAATGGTGGTGTTGATTGTGAAGACGCTCCTGGTATTCGAGAAGGTGTGGCGGGTAAATTGTATCTTGCTTATCTTCGTGACCCATCAAATAACAAAATTTGTGCACTGTATCGCGTGGCGTAATTAATACCAGTACTCACGGTAGTATACATTAATAAATCAAATGGCTAAGTTGTGATACTTAGCCACTTTTCTTGCGCTTATTTTATCTCAGCCCCAGTTAAGCCCGCCAGATATCTATTTCTGTTTTCGTTTTAACCAGAGATAAATTCCCGATATGACAAAAAAACTGGGGAGTAAGCTCAGGAGTAACCAAAGCACTTTTATCGGCCAAGCGATAAAATCACCAATATGAAACTTATATTTAAAATTCCATACTTTAGTTGCAATACTGGTTTTACTCGCGTCAAAACTGCCTAATACCTCGCCGCTATTTGGATCTGCCCAACTCCAACTGTTTGCGTGACTCTCGTTAGGCATTTTAATACGTAATGCTAAAGGCTGCTCACTACTTTTGGGTAAATAAATACGATAAACTTTACCTTCTGGCAAGGCCAATTGTGCTGATTGATAGGCTTTATCTAGCGAGTAACCTTGCTGCTTATCGAGTGGTTCATGCTGAAAATTATGGTTTTCAACTTTACTGAAACTTAACCATTCAACGACTTGTTTAGTGGCTGATTGCCAATGAAAGGTCATTCCTGTGAAGGCAATGAGTATCAGTGGTATACATGCAAAAACGCCGAGTGTGGTATGTAATTGATACAATAATACCTTGGTTTTGCTGCGCCATTTTATGTTCAGACGTTTGAGTGGCTTTTTAGGTTTCAACCATAAATAGCCACCAATCAATATTTCTATTATCAGCATCAAGCTAGCAAGTGAAATTAAGACTCTAAGTGGCGTTGCTTTTGTTGTTGTTTGATATAAAAGCCAACGATGCCACGACATTATAAAACCATAAAAAGTATCGTAAAACTGATGCTTAAGCACAACTTTGCCGCTATAAGGGTTTATATTTAAGTAGTCATTATTTGCTAAGCTAACTAGCCAAATGCGCTGTGGATCTTCAGCTTGTTCAATAACTTTAATTGGAGCATCGCTAACTAATTCAATGTGTTGTATTAATTCTGATAAGGCTAATGGCTGTTGTTGAGTTTTATCAAGAGTGACTAGCCAAAAGTTTGGGTTGATAAAGGCTTGAATGTCTTTGGCAAAAATGAGTAATGAGCCTGAAATACTTAAACTGACAATAAATAAGCCACTGACCAGTGCTAACACTAAATGTGTGCGTCGAAGCCAAACTTTCATATACTAAAATACCTACAATAAATAACCATTAAGCAAAATTATCAAGGTAATTTTACTTAATGGTGGGGTTTGTCACTAATGCTTAAAACTGATAGTTTATGCCCATATTTACCGTAGTGCCTAAGCCTTTAACGTTATAGCCGTTATAAGTATAAGCTTGTGATTTTGCCGGGAAATAATCTTGATTAAATAGATTTTCTATACCGATAAAACCCGACCAATCATCGCTTAAGTTGTAACTACCGCTTAGGTTAACGATATGATAACTATCAACTGGTCCTTTATCACCGACATATTGCCCGTCGACTTGATCGAATTTTTTCCGATCGCCAACATATAAATATGTGACGGCAACATTGGCATTGTCCATCGGCTGCCAATTAATGTTGATGGTACCTTTAGGGGCGCTAATTTGTTGTGCACCTAAGTAAATGTCATTGGCTGTGTCTTTACCTTCAACCCAAGCATAAGTTGCGGTTACGTTGAGTTCAGAGTTAAATTTATAATGCGCTAATGCTTCATAGCCATAGATTTCTTGCGGTGCTCTAACCGGTAAATAGACACCCGTATTTGGGTCATATTCATTGGTAGTGCCTAGCTCTGAAGTGCTGCGATAAGCGGAAAATTCGAAATGGAGATTATCTATATCGGAGATAAAACCAATTTCATAATTATCGATAATAGAGGCTTGAGTTTGAATTAAGCTAATATCGGTAACGGTTGCGGTACGCAGTAAGCGCCCGATATCTGAAATATCAGCACCTTGTGAATAATTAGCAAAAGGTTGAAATGACGCCATGATGTTATAACGAATGCCTAAGTTATAGGTGGTTGCGCGATAATTTAAGGTGTCGCCAGTAACATCCAATGGAATAGAGCAGGTGTCTGCTGATACACACAATTTCAGTGTGCTGTAATCATCAACAGCGAGATCAATTTCTTCACGTCGGATACCGGCTTTAATAATTAAATCGTCATTATAAACCCACTTACTCTGGAAAAAACCAGCTAGGTTTTCCATATCCATTTCTGGAACCCATTTACGACCATCAACCAAGGGTTGTGAGGTGACATCGTTTAAGGCATCAATACCATAAATAAAAGTGCCTTCAAGATTATCCCACTCAAATTGACTGTTAAGCGTGACTCGCAAGCCCTTTTTATCTGATTTTATTAATGACTGGCCACCACTATAACCTTCACTAGGATTGGCTAATGAGGCAGAAAAGAAAAAGATATTATCAATTTTCTGTGCATAAGCATCGATAACAATTTGGGTATTATCGAACAAGGCCTCATCGGTATATTTAACCATAAAATTATCATTTTTCGGGCCTTGTGGTACGCCAAGCGGTTTTGTACCTGCAGGGGCGGTAATGGCATAGGTTTTCTCACCTGAGTTAACACTGCCGGTAACATCAACTAAGTCGCTTTGCTGCTCAGAACGATAATGGTTATAGGTAAGCTGTAAGGATTTATCATCGTCAAATTGATAGCCAAACTTAGAGAAATAGTTTTGTACTTTGGCGTCTGACAAACCATAAATTAAGCCTTGCACATCACCTTCAGCATCTCGTTGGACGCCGTTTTCTTCATAACTTGCGTTAAGTACATAGCTAAACTTATCGATTGTACCGTTGATTGACGCTTCTAGTCTTTGACCGGCGCTATCTTCAAATTTAACCGCGCTAAAACGACTAGACAAACTAAAGTGACCGTTTACTTTACCGCTATTATTAGCTTTTTTAGTAATATAGTTAATGATGCCACCAGCCGCGCCGTTACCATAAATAGAGGTTGCACCTTTAATAACTTCAATGCGCTCTATCGTACTTGCGTCTAAGGTTCTAATACCTAAAGAGCCATTTCGTAGTGGTGTAGATTGCGGCACACCGTCAATCATCACCAGTGGTGAACGACCTCGCAAGGTTTGGCCTGAGTTACTTGAAGAACCCGTACTAGGTGCTAAACCCGGTACTAATGCAGCAAGTAGGGATTGTAGTTCAGGTGAAACCTTTAGTTGGGCTTCAATTTGCTGGCGATTAATAATGGTAATTGTGGCCGGTACTTCATCGATACTTTCGACGATACGACTACCAGTAACAACGATACGTTCTACATTATCATTTATTACCTTTTCTTGAAGTGTTTCGGCGCTAGCACTTTGAGCAATCAGTAGCGCAAGCAAACTTAATCTGGTTTTTAGCATTTTCAATCCATTAATAGAGAGTGTTAAAATCAAATGAATCTTAATGATAATGATTGTTATTAGCAATTTATATTTTTAAATTTATACTATTATCTTGATTTAAGTTAATTTCTTTAAATTTTGAATAAATGCCTTGAACTTATTCAGCTTTTTTACGGAAAACTTAGTGATGTTAAAGGCTTTACATTTATATGGTTATAATGAAATTCAATCGCTCTGAACGAGGTCTTTATCCCCTTCCAGCTAAAGAAGTGACTACTTGGTGCTAAAAGAGCACTTTCTTAGACGGATCGCTATTACTAAATAATGTTATAAAAAGTAAGTTTTTTATAGAAAACTCTTATATGCTAATGTTTAGTTATCGTATCTCTTAATGTTTGTTATAGGCTCCCTTTTTATATGTTAAATTTATTTACCCGTGCAACCGTACAAACCCGTCTACTAATCGGTTTTGGTGCGGTGATTGTCATGATGATAGCCATCACTATAATTGGCATTAATAATGTCAATGCTATTGATAAAGCCATGACAGTGATCACCGATATGAACTCCGTTAAACAGCGCTATGCCATCAACTTTCGAGGTAGCGTGCATGATAGAGCTATCGCTATACGTGATGTGGTTTTACTTAGTGAAAGCCAAGAGTTACAAGGTACTTTAAAAGATATCAATAACTTAGAAACCTTTTATAACGACTCACGTGTACCGCTTGACCAACTGATGATAAATGGCTCGACTGTCAGTGAAGAAAACATTCTTGACTCAATTAAACAAATTGAACGTAAAACAATGCCACTGGTTAAGCAGGTTATTAATGAAGTGCAGCAGGGCAATAAACAGCAGGCACAAAGTTTATTATTAAGCTCGGTTAGGCCTGCATTTGTGGAATGGTTAGCTGCCATTAATCAATTTATTGATTATCAAGAAGTCGGTAATCAACAAGAAACTAAAATGGTACGAGAAACGGCTGCTGGTTTTGAGGGCATTATGTTGCTATTGACTAGTATCGCGTTTTTGATCAGTGGCTTTATTGTCTACCGTATTGCGCATGGGTTAAAAGTTTCTCTAGATGGTGAGCCTAGCGAAGTAGCGAGTTTATTATCAAAAGTTGCTGATGGCGATTTAACACAAACAATCGAAGCTCGTTATGAAAATAGTGTGTTGTTCTCTCTAAAGAAAACTCAAAACCAACTCAGTTCTACTGTTGCAAATATTGCCTGCGCCTCGAATGAAATAAATACTCAAATTGATATTGTCTCAACAGGCTCTGCTGACGTACTTAGCTTAGTGCAACAGCAACGAGCATATACGGTAGAAGCCACAGAAAACCTTAACGATATGCGAGATAAAACCTATACGGTATCGGAATTACTTGTACAAACCGAACAGAATTCATCGCAAACATTAGAGTCGTGTACTTTAGGTAGCCAGTCGGTTAATGCTACCGCGGCGGAAATTCAAAATGTACTGACAACTGTCAGTAGTGCATTAGATAAACTGCAAAAACTTGAACAACGCACTAAAGATATCAGTGGTATTATTTCTGTGATCAGTGGTATCTCAGACCAAACCAATTTACTTGCCTTAAATGCCGCAATTGAAGCGGCAAGAGCCGGAGAGTCTGGTCGAGGTTTTGCCGTAGTTGCTGACGAAGTGAGAACCTTGGCGCAAAGCACGGGTTCCGCAACCTCAGAAATTGAAACTATGTTAACTGAGATCACTAAAGAAACAGCGGACTCGGTTATTGCCATGGAATCAACCATACCGAAAATTGAAAATGGTTTAGCACTAAGTGTTGGCTCTACGGAGCTGCTTAAGGCGATTGAAAACCAAGCTAATGACTCACTATTAAATGTTCGCCAAGTCGTTGAGGCATCAAAAGCACAAATTATTGCCATTGATGCTTTATACGAAGGCATGAAAAGTGTTGCAGATATGGCTGATTCATCAACACGCTCGTTAGAAAAAAATAATGATGTTGCTAACACGCTAGAAGCGCTTGCCAATAATTTGAATACACAAATTGCTTATTTCAAAGTAAAGGTAAAAAGTTAGCTTAAGTTATCTTACCGCGAATGAATGCCATTAGCTTTTATGCGCTTACTCAATAAAGCTATGGCTGCGCGCTTCAAGTTGAGTGCACTTTTACAAGGAACGATATGACAGACAACGATAGAATAGAAAGTGATTCTTTTGGTGAACTTAAGGTGCCAAAAGATAAACTATATGGTGCGCAAACGGCTCGCTCGTTAATTAACTTTCCTATTGGTGATGAAACTATGCCTAAGCCGTTAATTCGTGCTTTAGGTATGGTAAAGCGTGCAGCTGCGCAAGTGAATATGGATCTGGGCTTATTAGACGCGGATATTGCGCATGCAATAATAGCTGCCGCAGAGGAAGTTATGGCCGGGCAGCTTGATGAACACTTTCCGCTTTCGGTTTGGCAAACGGGCTCAGGCACGCAAAGCAATATGAATTGCAATGAAGTGATATCGAATCGTGCTATTGCCATATTAGGCGGTGTTATTGGCAGTAAAGTACCTGTGCACCCCAATGACCATTGCAATATGGGCCAGTCATCAAATGATACTTTCCCAACGGCTATGCATATTGCCGCCGTGGAAGAAATAAGTCACAGTTTGTTACCCAGCTTAGTGGCGCTGCGCGCTGCCTTAGCAGAAAAGTCTACTGCCTTTGAAGCTTTGGTTAAAATTGGCCGAACGCATTTACAAGATGCCACGCCTTTAACCCTAGGCCAAGAGTTTTCAGGTTACTGTCGGCAAATTGACCATGCTATTCGCCGAGTTAAAGCGGTGTTACCTGCGCTATATCCATTAGCGCAAGGTGGAACTGCCGTAGGTACAGGGCTTAATACAGCGAAAGGTTTTGATGTTAAATTTGCTCAACAAGTGGCAAATTTAACTTCGTTACCCTTTAGCACTGCGGATAATAAATTTGAAGCCATAGCGGCTCATGATGCTTTAGTCGAGGCGAGTGGTGCGTTAAATACTATCGCGGTAAGTGTGATGAAAATTGCTAATGATATCCGCTTGTTAGGCTCTGGACCACGTTGCGGTATTGGCGAAATTGATTTGCCAGAAAATGAACCAGGATCTTCCATTATGCCGGGCAAAGTTAACCCAACTCAGTGTGAGGCGTTAACAATGATTGCAGCACAGGTGATGGGCAATCATGTCACTATTACTGTCGCGGGTTCGAATGGACATTTTGAATTGAATGTTTTTAAACCGGTGATGATTTATAACTTATTACAATCAATACGCTTGTTGGCTGATGGTTGCGCAAGCTTTACTCAGCGCTGTGTGGTCGGTATTACAGCGAATGAAGCGCGTATTGCTAAATTACGTGATGAGTCGTTGATGTTAGTAACCGCATTAAACCCACATATTGGTTACGACAATGCGACAAAAATAGCAAAAAAAGCCCATCAAGATGGCTCTACTTTGTTAGCGGCCGCGTTGGCTTTAAAGCTGCTAACTCCTGCACAATTTAGCGAGTGGGTGGTGGCGGAAAAAATGCTTGGACCTAAATAACCCGAACTGAGATTAAATAGTCAAATCTTCTCTATGGTAGGCCGAAAAAGGGTTATGCTATAACTAACATTAATTAAAACTAGGGTTGGTTATTCTTCGATAAGGCCATGATTTACCGCATAACGTACCATTTCAGCTAAACTTTCGATTTTGAGTTTAGCTTTTATATTTCTGCGATGTGCGTCAACGGTGCGAAAGCTAATATTCAGCGTTCTAGCGACTTCTTTACTCGATAATCCACGGGCAACATAGGACAATATAACTTGCTCACGAGTGGTTAGTTTTTCACTTTCTGGTTTTATTGGGTTTTCAATCAACATTTTAGCAATTGAGCTACTAAAATGCGTATTACCTTTGGCAATGGCTTTAATAGCATAGTAAACCTCTTCAGATGAAGTGTCTTTTAAGACATAACCCGAAGCGCCAGCCTGAATAGCACTTGAAACGAACTCTTGGCTATCGTGCATGCTAAAAATTAAAATATGCACGTCAGGGCATTGTTCGGTGATAATTTCGGTCGCATCAATGCCATTCATATTTGGCATGCTAACATCCATTAAAATCACATCAGGCTTGAGCGCTTTCGCTGTTGAGAGTACCTCAGCACCATCATTACAAGTACCAACAATTTTTATATCATCATAAAAAGCTAAGCAGGCCGTTAAACCACCTTGGACCATAGGGTGATCATCAACAAGTAATACTGAAATCTGAGTTTCTTGGTTATCAAGGTTATTATTATCCATTGGTTTATCGCTCATTATTATTTTTTTTCATTTATGTCTGAGTGAAGCGTCGACTCATTAAAATGATTAACGAAACTTGCCGTCGGTATTTTTACGGTAATTATCGTACCCATTTTTGATGATTTAATGGTGAATTTTCCTCTATGATGCTCAACCCGTTCGGCTAAATTTCTTAAGCCAATACCTTTGCTCTGAGTCATATCAATATCAAAGCCGACCCCGTCATCTTGGATAATCAGCGTCAGCCAATCACTTTCTACCGAAAGTGAAATTAACACACTTTTTGCTTTGGCGTGCTTTTGGATGTTAGTTAGCGCTTCTTGTACAATACGAAATAATGTGGTGTTAATAAAGTCTGGTAACAGTTTTCTTAACGCCGGTTTGTTAACCTGCACAGGAACTTTAGTGCGTTTTGAGAAGTCACTGGCGATAGATTCGATTGCTTCAGACAGGCCCAATTCATCAAGTATTTGTGGGTGCATATGATGAGAAATTCTTCTGACTTCTTGAATGGCAACAGCAAGATTCTCTTGTGCCGACTGTAGTGTAACCGGTTTTTCTTGCTGATTTTTCGTTAAATACAAGCCTGTGGCCTCAAGTGAGTATTTAATTGAGATCAGAATTTGAGTAATGCCATCATGTAGTTCACGAGAAATATGTCGACTTTCTTCCTCTTGAACATCAATAACACGTTGACTTAGCTCGCTAATTTTTGCTTCTGCTTTCTTCTTATGACTTAAATTTACCATGATGCCGAAGAGAAAAATAAAGAAGATAGACGACATTGCCACAATCAAGATAATGTGTTTAGTGTAGTTAATATGGGTGTCCATTTGTGCTTGCAAATTATTTAATTGCTGATAAACATCATCAAGATAAACCCCTGTGCCTAGCATCCAATCCCATTTGTCCATGTAGATGGAATAACTTATTTTCTGCACCTTTTTACCTTCTGATGGTTTTAGCCAATTGTAACGATAAAAGTCACCACCATTTTTAGCGTTTTTGATCAGCAGTTGAATTATTTTTTCACCGTTTGAATCTTCCAGTTGCCACCAGTTTTTACCGACGCGATAAGGCTCTTTAGGATGAACAATGTTATTACCTAGCTCGTCGTAAATGAAAAAGTAACCATCATCACCGTTATAAACTAAGCCGGTAAATGTGTCGGCAACAACTTCTTGTGCTGTTTGATTACTGTTTTTTTCTGGTGAATCATAAGCTTGATTTACAGAAGTTAGGGCGATAGAAGTATAGTTTTTTAGCGCTTGTTTTTTTTGTTCAATTAAGAAGTTTTCTAAGATAATGACATTTTTTTCTGATAATTCACGATATTCATCGGTGATCAAAAAGTAAGTAATGAACGACGTTAATATAACTTGTAAAACAGCTACGTAGAGCAGTCTTAATGGCAATGTCATGAGCATACCTTCTTTTTGGTTAACTATTAGTTATGGCGTAATTCTTGATAAAAGCTATATTGTACTCTACGTTAACACCTAACTATCTAGGTATAAATACCTAGATAGTTAGGTGTTCATACGAATGGTTTTTAAGCAATAATTCTGCAAAAGTATTCGTACATTTATAAGCAGTAAATAAAAACTGCAGAAAATTGGGGAATAAAAGATGTCAAAATTAACATTGTTAAAAGCACTCGTTTTAGTGTCATTGGTATTTTCAGGACTGTCATCAGCTGCTGACGGTAAAAAAGTTATGTGGCGCTTAGCAGAAACTTGGGGACCAAACTTTCCTGTATTTGGTGACTCATCAAAAAATATGGCGCGCTTAGTCAAAGAAATGTCGAATGGACGCTTTATTATTCGTATTGACTCAGCGAATAAGCATAAGTCAGCATTGGGAATTTTCGATTTTGTAAAAAGTGGCCAATATCAAATGGGGCATTCAGCGTCATACTATTGGAAAGGCAAAGACTTTAATACCATGTTTTTTACTACGGTACCGTTTGGCATGACTACCGCTGAGCAGAATGCTTGGTTTTATCATGGTGGCGGTATGGAGTTGATGAAATCGGTCTATGACAAATATGGCATTATGTCATTCCCTGGTGGTAATACTGGCAACCAAATGGGGGGGTGGTTCCGCAAAGAAATTAAAACAGTAGAAGACTTACAAGGTTTAAAAATGCGTATTCCAGGCTTTGCTGGCGAAGTATTAGCTAAGCTAGGTGCTAAACCGACCAATATTGCATCAGGTGAACTATATACCGCATTAGAGCGTAATACTATCGATGCTTTAGAGTGGGTTGGGCCATCACTAGATTTACGTATGGGCTTTCATAAAATTGCACCATTTTACTATACCGGCTGGCAAGAACCTGCAACTGAGTTACAGTTTATGGTTAATCAAAAAGCTTATGACAAGCTACCAAAAGATTTACAAAAAATATTAAAGGCGGCAATGAAGCTTGCTGCATACGATATGTATACACAATCTACACATGAAAGTAGCAAGAACTTAGCAACCATTCAAAACGACTTTCCTAATGTGAAGATTCGTTCTTTCCCTAAGCCAGTTATGGCGGCAATTCGTAAAGCTAATGACGAGTTATTAAGTGAGTTTGCTGCGAAAGATCCTAAAACAAAAGAAATTCTAGATTCAATTCAAAACTATCAAAAAGATGCCCGTGCCTGGACTAACTTTTCTGACAAAGCTTATTTAGACAATTTTGACGAGAAGTAAGACTGTTATTTATTGGGCGCTTTAAAGCGCCTTTTATTTTCAGCTATAGTTTTATGTAGAAAAGTATAACGGTGAGCAATTTACCGTTATAGCTATTTTTTGTTATGAAAAGGCATATTTATGAAGTTTATACTAACGCCACTAAGAAGCATTATTGATACTATTGGTAACCTATGCAGTATTGTCATGATTCTGATGATACTCAATGTTTTTTACGATGTAGTGATGCGTTACTTTTTCAACGACGTTAGCATTGCAATGCAAGAGCTTGAATGGCATTTATTCGCAGCAATGTTCATGTTTGGTATTGGCTACACGTTAAAAGAAGATGGTCATGTTCGGGTTGATGTTATTTACGATCAACTATCAAAGAAAAAGCAAGCCATTATCAATTTGGTCGGCTCCTTACTTTTTGCCTTACCGTTTACCATATTAATTCTTTATTTTAGTTGGGATTACACCTTCGAAGCTTATCAAATGGGTGAGGGCAGTGCCGATCCTGGCGGTTTACCACATCGTTGGATTGTCAGAAGTATTATTCCTGCTTCTGCTATTTTCCTTATCCTATGTATTCTCTATGTTACTTTAGAGCAAATACAAGTTCTGCTTGACCAAACTGATAATCAACAGGGAGCAAAATAATGACAGGTTTAATGTTATTTTTAATTGCTTTGCTATTTCTATTTTTTGGTTATTCAGTCGCCTTCACCTTTGCGGGGGTATCGGTAATTGTTGGGGTATTTGCCTTAGGTATGGATCTGTTTGCTTTTATGCCGTATCGCATTATGAGTGTTATGGAAAATACTACCTTGATGGCCATTCCAATGTTCGTGTTTATGGGCATTGTGCTACAAAAAACGGGTTTAGCTGAACGTTTACTTGAGTCAGCCGCAAAATTATTTGGCAGTATGGCGGGTGGCGTTGCAATATCAACCATTATTGTTGGTGCATTGCTTGCGGCTTCTACCGGTGTAGTAGGGGCAAGTGTTGTGGCAATGGGAGTTATTTCTTTACCGGTAATGCTAAAAAATAATTACCATCAACCGACAGCTGCAGGTGTTATTTGCGCCTCGGGTACTTTAGGTCAAATTATTCCGCCATCTATTATTTTGATTATCTTAGGGGATGTCATGGGAGTACCGGTCGGCGATTTATTCAAGGCTGCCGTGCTGCCCGGTTTCCTATTAATTGTGGTGTACACTATTTATATTCTAGTGCTTGGTAAATTCAAACCTCATTACTGTCCGCCGATGGAAGTTACTGAAAGTAAACGTGAGTTGTTAGTTCAAGCCATGAAAGATATTGTGCCTCCGCTGTTACTTATTGTGACGGTACTTGGCTCTATTTTTACAGGGGTTGCTACACCGACTGAATCTGCAGCAATTGGTGCTGTTGGCTCTTTAGTGCTGGCACTGTTTTATCGTTCATTATCTTTTGCAAAAATAAATGCCGTCTCGAAAGAAACAGTAAAAGTGACATCAATGATTTTTGCTGTATTGATTGGCGCAACAGCGTTCTCTATGGTCTTTAGCTACTCAGGTAGTGAATATATTGTTGAAGAGTTCTTTTTAGAGCTTCCGGGCGAGAAATGGACCTTTATACTGTTAGCGATGTTAGCGATACTAATTCTTGGGTTTTTCATCGACTTTATTGAAATTGCTTTTTTAGTGGTGCCTATTTTAACGCCAGTAGCACTTGCTTTAGATATTGATTTGATTTGGTTTGCCATTTTGATCACGATGAATTTACAAACGTCGTTTCTAACCCCGCCATTTGGCTTTAGTTTATTTTATCTAAAAGGAGTGGCACCGCCGTCATTTAAAACCACGACAATATATAAGGGGGTAATTCCATTTATTCTTATGCAATTGTTTGTACTAGGTTTGGTGTTATTGTTACCTGAATATCTCATTATCAGCTAGTGTTATCAGCTAGTGTTATCAGCCGAAAGGGTAAGAAGGGTATCTAGTAGATATTACTTGAAATAACGTGATAAAGCAGACTGTATTTACAGCCTGTTTTATCAGCTAGTAATTAGTGGCTTTGATAGCGAAATTAATTTATCGCTTATTATTTTATATCTCTTTAAAACTTAGCAACACGGCTTTTGCATTGCCCGGCTGTATAGTGTCAGTGGCTGTTGAGGAGAAAAAGTTAGAGAAGCCTACAGGTGTTGTTTGTGACAGCTTTTTGAACGCCATTGACCAATTCGGGAATTCGCGCTGAGTGATCGCTTCTTTCGTAAGTAAAATAATCCCAGTATGTCTGACGTCGTTAGTTATATTGATAAATAATTGTTCGATTTTTTTTGATTCACCTTCAATAACCTGCATGAAATTGCCCTCCTTATACAGTAATAGTCCTGTTATATGGTGTTTGCTATTAGCTTGCCTTGCTAGCGCTAACATATCGTTTAACTCTTTTTCGCAGAGTAATTGTTTTGCTGAGCTAACATAGATAAGTTGAGTTAATTGCTTCATAACGGCTTCTTATTTTATTAACGAACTAATTATGTTTGGTTAAACGTCATTTTTCTTTGTGAAACCCTTTGAATTAGTGCTGTTTTAAATAATTGCTATGTGGGGCATTGATAGGTGCCAGTAATAAAACGGCAGGTAACAAATGACACATAATTACGCTGTAATTACCTATACTCAGTAAACTAGCGTTAATATTGAGTATAGCTGCTAGGACGCTTAATTGAATGAAATCAAGCAGATGATTTACTGGCCAGAAGTGATTAATTAATAGAACAATTTCATTTTACTCTATATCACCCTCATCTTTGCTACTTTTAATATCAGCTTCTTCTCTCTCCGCGCTTATCATATCTTCATTATCATAATCATCAAAGTTATTGAATTTGATGATCGCGGTGAGCTCTTTACCGTAAACACTACCTTTTTCAGAATAACGATCTAACTTAGTGACTAGCACATGGGGATCATCGGTTTTCATTGTTGCTTTTCTAAACTCTTTAAAAGCATTACCACGGGCTAAAGTACGGTAGTAATCGTAAACTGATTCTTCGATAGAGTCATACTCTCTTACCCAAATAGTTTTATCGCCGCGTTTTTTTAAAGCTGCGATACGAGGTTCATTTTCATCGAATGACCAAACGCCAAAGATATTATTGGCTTCTAGGAAAAATCTAGAAGTGGCCCAAGAGCTTTCCATTGCGGCCTGTGCTATGGCAATGCTTTTTGGGTGCGGCTTAAGCGCCATGAGCAACTCGTCATTAGTTGATGCTTTGTATTCAATTTTTAGTTTTTCAATTTCATCATTATTTTTTCCGTTATCAATAATGGTTTTAACATCATCATATTGCGACATTAGATCGTGATAAACGTGATCAACGGCAGGCACGATTAATGAGATAAATCTCGCTTTCTTCTCCTGTACCGTCATGGGAGGAAGCTCTATTTTTCTATCAGGAATATAGTAGCTAATAGCAGCAATAATAAGCAGTAAAACAATACCGATAGTCGCTTTTCTTTGCTTTGAAGATAATTGCATCATGATAATCCCGTTTATATTTTATTGAAAATCGTAAGTTGCTTTTATCGCAATAAAACTGTTACAGCATTACTACAATAAAAACTTATACCGTTAATATTAACACAGTGGAGGGGGCGGATTAGTGATGTTTTTTTTATTGGCTTTAGAGACACCAAAATAACCACTAAAATAAACAGTGTGATCATGGAACTAAATAATGGCTACTTTAATATTGAGGTGTCTTTTTATGATATTAAAGCACTATTCGCTAAAAAATTAGTTAAAAAATCGTGTCTGGATGAAACATATCATTATCGGAAAATAGCTCTAGCACTTGGTATAAAAAAGGCACTGCTAACCAAAATCATTTGGTGTCTTACAAAGCATGGGAAGTCGGCATCGATAGTCCGACTTCTACTCATGTAAAAGACTACTTTATTCAGAAGCTGAAAATCAGCTGCTCTACCAAGCCATATTTTGATTAATCATCTGATTTCAGATAGGCCTCTGCCGCTATATGAAGATAACCGTGATCTTAGTTTTGAGCTGAGGCTATTTTGCTAAACGCTTTTCAAGCAGGCTTGGCATTGGCGAGAGGGTATGTTCGCTTTACCCCTCACAGCTCTGTGGTTCATGCTGCACCTGCAACAAAGAGTTATTGTGGATGGCTTGATTAACTTCCTTGATTAACAGTCAACTAGATATTTTAATCTTTATTCTGATATTAGTTGTGTTTTTCAGGCATAAAAAAACCGCAATTAAGCGGCTTTTATCATAGTGTGTCGCCACACTATGGCCAAATCTAAAAGTTACTAGGTATAACTAATAGACTAAAAATGGTCTTTATTTTGGTGGGCGGGGGTCATCTGTATTTGGCTTGTAGTTCATTGTTATTGTTTGGTTTGTTGTTTTGTTGTTGTTTTTTTTGGTACTATTTGAGGTACTAAAAATAAATATCAAAAATTATTTATAGACACAGCCAAAACCATAACAACGATACTTTAATCTACTTCATCTTTAGCCTTACCAAATGTTCTTCGTATTTCTTTAGCACTTGACCACATCACTCTGATTACCCTGAATTATTCCAAACACCTTTGTCCTATGATTTTTAATACCTATGATGCTATTGTCATCGTATAAAAAGAGTCTTAAGTAAAATTATTTTCAATAACTTTTAGGGAGTATTAGTTGTGAGTATGCCAACGTACAAAGTTTGTTGTGATAAATGTGATTATGAAGCATGGTCATTAAAACTATGGGGAGCTAAGGAATATATTGATTCGGAAGGGCAGAGAATACCTGTTGATGTAACATTAAATTGGTGTAATGAATGTCAGTCTCTTGAACCGGTCGAGTCATTTGATCACACTGAAGAATATGTAAAAAAATTGAAAGAAGCTTTAAATAATATAAAAGACAATACAAACTCGGTACCTAAGCTATTCTATATTCGGTTGATGAGTTGGTTTAGGGGGGCAGATCAATGTTTTTTAAATGAGGCTCTAGAGTACACTCGAAAAATTGAGTTAGATTTCAAAAGAAAAGGAACTGAAAAGTGTCTAACTTGTGGAGCTGATGACGTACATATATATTCCGGAAATAAGGGGATAGATTGGCAGTTGAAATTTGAAAACGACAACGATAATACAATTACCAATATTCAACACCCAAACTGCGGTGGCGAATTTTATATTTCAACAGATGTTATCCGAGTTGCAATGTCATCCGACATGCGAACATTTACTATTAACGGTGAAGAATTAATAAATAGTTAAGCCAAATAAATAGAACAGCCTTAAGTACAACATTACTTAAGGTGATAACTGCGCATTTGTTTTTTGTGCAGTTAACACTAATTCACATATCGACTGACACAACGACCTATAAATTGCCCCTTCATAAGCTTAAGTATCTTGATAAACCAAGTAGCCAATAAAGCGCAATATTTTATTTTTAAACTACATTGCGCAATGAGCACATGGAAAGTGCGCAAGTAATCAATTAAAACGTAAAATTATCTATTATATATCAAACGGTTATTGTTGCGGCTTCTTTTGGGGTATGAGCTAATTAATTCGATTATATTAAGGATTTGTCAAGTGTTGGTGCAGGTATCTTCCTAGTAATAGCTTCTATTTTAGCGATATTTCTTTCAATAGCTAAGTCTGCTAGAAATAATTCATCGCATAATTTAATCGTAGTTTCGGTAGAGGGTTTAGTTTTTAACTCTTCCCTAATGGTCAATATTTTTTGCATTACTTTATGAATACGTAACCTAGCTAATATTAATTCGCCCTCTGGAGAGACTGCCTCTATCTTATGTCCATCATCATTATAAAAACAACTTGAGTATCCACCATGTTTAAAAGCATTTTGAGCGCCCAGTGGTGGCCCTCTACGTTTATGTTTTAACCTGGGTGGGGTTAGTAACCCTGAGTTACTAAGCAATTTAAAGTTTTCTGTCATTAACCTTGTTTTTATATGCCTACGAGCAGTAGCGTAATTTAATTGATGCTTTTTACACCAAGCTTTGACACATATACCTGTTTGGCTATGATCAAACCAAAATTTGAGCTGTAATTTCCCCCAATCGGCTTTGGCCATAAATAGTTACACTGTTTTTTATCAAGTAAAAATAGTCAGTGGATTGTAAGAACCTACGCTTGATACTTCAGTATCGTTTGTATTGCTTCGCTTTGTGCTTCTTGGTGGCGCACTCCGCTCGCTGTCAGCACTTCCATTTCCCGTACTGTCATTCTCGCCAGGGCCGCTGTCTCGCTTTCCAGTTCCGCTTGGTTCATTTTCTGATACTTCGGCATGCTGTTGAGCACAGATGCTTTGATTATGGCTTGTATTTTGTTCATCATATTCCCTCACGTTTATTACTTGGTCATGGAACTAAAAGCTAGCGTTTACACTATACATTTGAATATAGCCGAAAACAGATGCTCCCAAATAGGCGAAATAGCCCATTCTAGAATAAAGAACACCAGATCTTATTCCTAATTGCTCGAATATTTCTAATGAGTGAGATTTTTCTTCAGAGCTGCTTAAGCTAGGCTTACGAACAATTAAAACTATCAAGGTAGCAAAAATAGGAGTGTTATGATTCCAGTCAAAAAATGCGCTCACCCAAAAAACTGAATACCCAATAATCGCAATGCATAAAACCCATACTAAGGGCTTTTTCGCCAACATAAATATAAAATTATTAGATTGAGCAAAAAGTACATTTAATATAAAAGCTAGCCCTATGATGGCTAGTATTTGGCTAAGAACTTCCATGTATTTACCGATGATTATTTACAGGTGTATAAAATATATATCACTTAGTTAGGCTTAGGAACCCTTAGTTATGACTTTTTAATGTTTACACACTGATTTTAATGAATTTACTATGCGATAAAATTGACAAATCATTACAATTATCGCACCTTACATATTGCATAATGGACACGCCGATGTTGTAAGGGACCACCATGGACAAAAGAAAGCTCAGCGAAACCGATATAATCACAAAATTTATCATGCCAGCGGTCAAAAGTGCCGGTTGGAATGTGATGACGCAAATTCGCCAAGAGGTGAAGTTGCGTGATGGCAAGGTGATTGTTCGTGGCCAGCTTGGTGTACGTAAAACGGTTAAGTCGGCTGACATTGTGCTTTATCTTAAGCCTAATATTCCACTGGCTGTTATCGAAGCTAAAGCGAATAAGCATGAAATAGGTAAGGGCATGCAACAGGGGCTTGATTACGCGCGCTTGCTTGAAGTGCCTTTTGTCTTTGCCTCTAATGGTGATGGCTTTGTTTTTCATGACAAAACTAACCCCGCAATGCTTGAATCTGAAATACAACTGTCCGACTTTCCAAGCCCTGAACAACTTTGGCAAAAATACTGCGTATATCGTCAGTTTAAAGACGAACAGCTGCCATTAATAACTCAAAGCTATCACGATGACGGTAGCGGCAAAGCACCTCGTTATTATCAACTACAAGCAATTAATAAAACCATTGAAGCGGTATCGCAAGGTAAAAACCGTATGTTGTTGGTGATGGCAACCGGAACGGGTAAAACCTATACCGCGTTTCAAATTATTTGGCGCTTATGGAAGTCTCGTCAGAAAAAGCGCATCTTGTTTTTAGCCGACAGAAACATACTGGTCGATCAAACCCGCATTAATGACTTTCAACCCTTTGGCCAAGCCATGACCAAAGTAACAGGCCGTAAAGTAGATCCCGCGTACGAAATTCACCTTGCACTTTATCAAGCACTAACAGGGCCAGAAGAAAGTCAAAAAGCCTTTAAACAAGTTGACCCTGATTTTTTTGATTTGATCATCATTGACGAATGCCACCGCGGAAGCGCCGCAGACGACAGTGCATGGCGAGAAATTCTTGAGTATTTTAGCTCTGCCACGCAAATAGGCTTAACTGCTACGCCAAAAGAAACAGAAGAAGTATCTAACATCGACTATTTTGGCGAACCTGTGTATACCTACTCGCTTAAAGAAGGTATTGAAGACGGCTTTTTATCGCCATACAAAGTAGTACGCGTTGACCTTGATATTGACCTACAAGGCTGGCGGCCTGAAAAAGATCAAACTGATGATAACGGTGAATTAATTGATGACCGTATCTACAATATTAAAGACTTTGATCGCACTATAGTAATTAAAAACCGCACCGATCTTGTCGCGCAAACCATTACCAGCTACTTACAACGCACCGACCCCATGGCTAAAACCATTGTCTTTTGTAATGACATTGACCATGCAGAGCGTATGCGTCGAGCCCTGATTAATTTAAACCCTGAACAAGTGGCGAAAAATGATAAATACGTAATGAAGATCACCGGCGATGATGAAATTGGTAAGGCTCAGCTAGACAACTTTATTAACCCGAAAAAAGCTTACCCTGTTATCGCCACAACGTCAGAGCTTATGACTACAGGCGCTGTCTCTTATACACAAGTTCCATTTTGTTTATATCCATGATCTAATAGGTTAAAAATCTTTAGGTCATGAATATGTTTGAAATAGACTCAGCTAAATGGGCTGCTTTAGTTTTTGGTAAAGCACAGTTAAAAGATCCGCGTCGAACAAAGCGTTTAGTTAATATAGCAACGTCTATGGCTGACAACGCAGGAAAATCATTAGTTAATTCTTGCCCTGATCCTGCAAGTATTGAAGGTGCTTATCGATTTATTCGTAATGACCATATTAATGACGAAGATATTGCTGAAGCTGGCTATTTACATACAGATGCTATTGTTAAACAACGTCCACTCGTACTTGCTTTACAAGATACAACTGGATTAAGTTACAAACATTCTGTCTGCCAAGAATTAGGCGCCGTAAATTCCGCTTCAAGTGAAAAGCGCAGCCCGAAAGGACGAACCCTTTACGCGCATTCCACGTTGATGTTGGATGCACATGAAGAAAAAGTCATTGGGCTTGCTTACCAGCATTATTGGTATAGAGAAAAGAAACAAATAGGCAAACAGCACACATTGCAATGCCGAGAACGTGAGTTAAAAGAAAGCTATAAATGGCAAAATAATGTAGAAGAAATAGCGCAACGTCTAGGTGATTTATCTAATGTCATTGATGTCTGTGATCGCGAAGCCGATATATATGAATACCTTGATTATCAGCAGAGTGCTGGGCATCGCTTTGTTGTTAGAGCGAAAGGTAATCGACGTTTACTAGGTGAGCACCCGAAACTAGAAGATGCGCTGGCACAATTAAAACCCGCGGGTAAATATACGATAGATATCCAGCAAAAAGGTGGAAGAAAAGCCCGAACAGCGACAATAGCGCTCAGTTACACGCAGGTGATACTTAAAAAGCCACAGCGGGCAAAAGGCGCAGAAGGACTTCCGCTCAATATAGTGGTGTGTACCGAGGTAAACAACGATACAAAAAGTAAATTACAATGGTTACTGTACACAACGGAGCAAGTTACAAATGCAGACGAAGCCCGAGCAATTTCCCGCTATTATGAACTAAGGTGGCGTATAGAAGAGTTCCATAAGATTTGGAAAAGTGAAGGGACAGAAGTAGAAAAGTTGCGGATGCAACATATTGACAACTTAAAGAAAGCAGCCGTAATACAAGCATTTATAGCGGTACGTTTATTTCAACTTCGAGAGCTAGCACAAAACAAAGAAGCAGCAGAAGGTATCTGTTGCACAACTTATTTAAATGAAATAAGTTGGAAGCTTCTATTTAAAGCGACAGCGACAGGAAAGCCAATACCAACGGAGCCGCCATCATTGAAATGGGCATATTACGCACTGGCAAGATTAGGGCGATGGTATGACAGCAAGCGAACAGGCCGAGTAGGCACCAAGGCAATGTGGGATGGTTGGGTAAGATTAATGTGGTTAGTCGAGTCCTATGCATTTATGAAAGAACTCGACTTGTGATCAAGAGACAGCTACAGGCGTTGATGCTAAAACCTGTAAATTGGTCGTGCTAGATCAAAACATACAGTCGATGACCAAGTTTAAGCAGATCATTGGCCGTGGCACACGCATTGACGATAAATACGGTAAGTTATGGTTCACCATTCTCGACTTTAAAAAAGCCACTGAACTGTTTGCCGATGAACGCTTTGACGGTATACCTGAGAAGGTTATGGTAAGTAAGCCAGAGGACATTATTACCGGCGAAACGGAAGACGGTAGCTTTATTGATGAGCTTAGCGATGCTAATACTGACGCCGATGATGCAAGTATTGACGGCACAAACGAGCCTGAACAAGACTATGTTAACAGCAGAAGTGAAGGCGCTGAAATTGATAGTGATTGGGGTAATGACGAAGAAGAAAAGCGATTCGTTAAATTTAAAGTCTCAGGAATTGACGTTAAAAAAATGGCTGAACGTGTGCAGTATTACGACACTGACGGCAAGCTCGTTACCGAGTCATTTAAAGATTACACCCGCAATACCATAAAAAAACAATTTTCATCACTAGATGAATTCACCCGTAAGTGGCAAAATGCCGACCGCAAGCAAGCGATCATTGATGAGCTGGCCAATGAAGGAGTTATTTGGCAAGCATTAGAGCAAGACGTAAGCAAAGATTTAGACCCGTTCGATCTTATTTGCCACGTAGTTTACGACCAACCGGCGTTAACGCGTAAAGAGCGCGCTGACAGCGTTAAAAAGCGCAATTACTTTACCAAGTATTCAGACGTAGCCCAAAAGGTGTTAAATGCCTTGCTTGACGGTTATGCCGATGACGGCGTCAAAGCCATTGAAGGTAAAGATGCGTTAAAAGCCAATACCATTGTTGATTTTGGTCGGCCGCTCGAAATAGCGAAAAAAGCCTTTGGCGGCGCAGACAAATATAACAATGCGATCACCGAGTTGGAAGAGCTATTATACGACTCGCCCAACAAGTCAGCGTAGCGCCCTTTAAATCGAGTTAAGTAATTAAACAGATGAACGCTAATAGATAACAAACAACTTAAACCAACCTAATGCGAAAAGTCATAGCCAAGCTAGCAAACCAAGTTAGCAGCCGTGACTTCACAAGATAAAATAAACCAAAGAGAAGTCCATGTCAGTCAGTTCAGTAATAAAGTCCATTCAAGATATTATGCGTAAAGATGCCGGTGTTGACGGAGATGCCCAACGATTAGGGCAAATGTCTTGGTTACTGTTTTTGAAAATATTCGACGCACAAGAAGAAGAACTAGAATTTGAACAAACGGATTACCAATGCCCGTTACCTGAGCAATATCTTTGGCGTAATTGGGCTGCCGACAACGAAGGTATAACCGGTGACGAGCTTCTTGAATTTGTTAACGACCAACTGTTTCCGGATCTTAAAAACCTTACTGCACCTATTAAGCTAAACCCGCGTGGTTATGTTGCTAAAGAAGCGTTTAGCGACGCGTTTAACTATATGAAAAACGGCACGTTACTGCGCCAAGTGATCAACAAGTTAAACGAAATTGACTTTACCGACTCAGAAGAACGCCATTTGTTTGGTGATTTATACGAGCAAATATTAAAAGACTTACAAAGTGCCGGTAATGCGGGCGAATTCTACACGCCTCGTGCCATTACACGCTTTATTGTTGACCGCGTAGACCCTAAGCTAGGTGAAAGCATTATGGACCCTGCCTGTGGTACGGGTGGCTTCTTAGCTTGTTCGTTTGACCACGTAAAAAACAACTATGTTAAAACTGCCGATGATCACCAAACTTTGCAACAGCAGATTCATGGCGTAGAGAAAAAGCAATTACCGCACTTACTGTGTACTACCAACATGCTGCTGCATGGCATTGAAGTACCGGTGCAAGTTAAGCACGGCAATACCTTAAACAAGCCGTTAGCAAACTGGGACGATGAGCTTGACGTTATTGTCACTAACCCGCCGTTTGGTGGCACAGAAGAAGACGGCATAGAGAAGAACTTTCCTGCCGATTTACGTACCCGCGAAACAGCTGATTTATTTTTACAACTTATTATAGAAATATTAGCTTCTCCAAAAAACGGTAAAAACGGTGGCCGTGCAGCCGTGGTGTTACCCGATGGCACTTTATTTGGTGAAGGCGTTAAAACTAAGATCAAAAAGTTGTTAACCGAAGAATGTAATCTACATACCATTGTCCGTTTACCTAACGGCGTATTTAACCCGTATACCGGCATAAAAACCAACATACTCTTCTTCACTAAGGGCAAGCCAACCGAAAAAGTGTGGTTTTACGAGCACCCGTACCCTGACGGCGTTAAAAACTATAACAAAACCAAGCCGATGAAGTTTGAAGAATTCCAAACCGAAATTGACTGGTGGGGTAACGAGGCAGACGGCTTTGCATCGCGTATTGAAACTGAACAAGCATGGCAAGTCAGTATTGACGAGATTATTGCTCGTAACTTTAACCTTGATATTAAAAACCCGCATGTTGGCGAAAAAATAAGCCACGACCCACAAGAGCTATTGGGCGACTACGCGAAACAACAAGCAGATATTCAAGCCTTGCGCGGCCAGCTTAAAGGTATTCTAGCTAATGCCTTATCTAATAAAGAGCAGGGCGCGAAATAATGGCTGGCGTTGAAAAGTTAATCACTGAGCATATTGATGTTTGGACTAGCGCGATTAAAAAACGCAATGCCACCGGCCGTGGTACGAGTAAAAAAATTGAATTAACTGGTATTAAAAAATTACGTGAACTGATTTTAGAGCTCGCGGTACGCGGTAAATTAGTACCGCAAGATGCTAGTGATGAACCGGCAAGCGTATTGCTTGAAAAAATAAGTCAGATAAAGCAACAGTTAATTAGTAATAAAACAATAAAGAAAACTCGAAAACAACCTGAAATATCTACAGAAGATCAATTATATACGCTTCCAAGTGGTTGGGCATGGGCGCGTTTAGAAGATGTTTATGATGTTAGAGATGGAACTCATGATAGTCCTAAGGCGCAGTTAACAGGCTACCCTTTGGTAACTAGCAAAAACCTTTCTTCAGGGAAATTAGATCTTTCTGATATTAAATATATTTCTGAGGCTGATCACCTAAAAATTATTGCTCGCTCAAAAGTTGATAGAGATGATATTTTATTTGCGATGATTGGCAGTATAGGCAATCCGGTAATCGTGGATTTAGAGCCAGACTTTAGTATTAAGAATGTAGGTCTTTTCAAGTATTTCGATAAAGATCTTTCTGTACCTTTATTTTTAAAAAATTACCTAATATATGCTTCAGTTATAATAAAAAGTCAATCTGGTGGAGGTGTTCAACCCTTTGTGTCCTTAGGTAAGCTCCGCTCATTTGTTATTTCTTTACCTCCTCTAGCCGAACAACACCGCATTGTTGCTAAAGTCGATGAACTGATGGCCTTGTGTGACCAGTTAGAGCAACAAACTGAGCAAAGTCTGAGTGCACACCAAACCTTAGTGGAAGTGCTGCTAGCAAGCTTAACAAACGGCACATCGGCAGACGATGATAACAAAGAAGACTTCCAAACCAGCTGGCAACGCATCGCTGAGCACTTTGACGTATTGTTCACCACCGAAGCAAGCATAGAGCAGTTAAAGCAAACCATCTTACAACTCGCCGTCATGGGTAAACTCGTGCCGCAAAACCCCAACGACGAACCAGCAAGTGTACTACTTGATAAAATCGCAGAAGAAAAAGCGCAACTCATCGCTGATAAAAAAATCAAAAAGCAAAAGCCATTACCTGCCATTACGGACGAAGAAAAGCCGTTTGAGCTGCCGAACGGTTGGGAGTGGACGACTCTATCTCATATTGGTGTATTCACTGGTGGAAAAACGCCAAGTAAAGCTAACTCTGATTATTGGAACGGTGACGTACCTTGGGTTACGCCTAAAGATATGAAAGTTGAAGAAATATTTGATAGTGAAGATCATGTTACCAAGTTAGCAATAACTGACGGTTTGGCTCAAATAGACACAGAGTCACTTTTGTTTGTAGCTAGAAGTGGAATATTGAGAAGAAAGTTCCCTGTCGCAATTACTAAGTCTGTTTGTACTGTTAATCAGGACTTAAAGGTCTTGAGCTTAATCGATAAATATATAGCAAATTATGTTTTGCTTATGATGAAAGGTTTTGAAATGTATATATTAGAAAACTTGACAAAGATTGGCACTACAGTTGAAAGCTTAAGGTTTGATGATTTTTCTAAACATTATTTCATTATGCCTCCGTTAAAAGAACAACAGCGAATCGTAGCCAAAGTAGATGAGTTGCTCGCCTTGTGTGACCAACTCAAAGCTCGCCTAGGCGACGCCCAAACCACCCAACTGCACCTCGCCGATGCCGTGGTTGAAAATGCCTTAGGAGATGCCTTGTAATGACAATGCCAAGACCTGTTCGACTGTTTCATATTACTGCTATTGATAATCTCAATATGATTTGTCAGCAGGAAGCATTGTTAAGTAAAACTAAAAGTGAGGAATTAGATTTGCACTATCATAATATTGCTCATGGTGGTGCACAAGGAGCGCGTTCAATCAAAAGTGTCAATAATCCACCAGGTGGATTAATCCATGAGTTTGTACCTTTTTATTTCGCTCCTCGTTCGCCTATGTTATCGGCTATTCATCACGGGAGAGTAAATAATTGTCAGTATGACCAAACAGGTATTATCTACTTTGAAACCACCATTGAATTAGCGCTTAAAAATGACTTACAAGACTTCGTTTTTTACGACCGTAATGCAACCCTAGATTACAGCCAATGTTTTACAGACTTACGTATGTTGTCGAGCTCTGTCGATTGGGCTACGATGACAGAAAGTCCTCGCCTTGATGGATTTTGTAAATACTTTATGAATTCTCATGCCAACCCTCGATATGTAGATAGGGTGGAAAAAAGACAGGCGGAATTTTTGATAAAAGAAAAAGTTCCGCTTACTTTGATGACCAGAATTGGTGTGTTAAATCAAGCGAGAGCACAAGAAGTTAATGCTATCTTGGCACGAAATGGCGTAAACTTAGCGGTAGAAGTAATGACAGACTGGTATTTTTAGGACAAAACATGGCAATTAATTTAAACATTCATTCAATGAAAGGTGATCTTCTTAAACAAGAAGATGTTGATGCTATAGTAAATACAGTTAATTGTGTTGGTGTTATGGGTAAAGGCATAGCACTGCAATTTAAGAAAAAATGGCCAGATAATTTTAAGGCTTATGCGCTAGCCTGTAAAAATAAAGAAGTAGAACTAGGGCAAATGTTTACTTTTGAACTAGGCGCTTTAGCAACACCTCGTTTTATTATTAATTTTCCAACGAAAGATCATTGGAAAAGTGCTTCTAAAATTGAAGATGTTGAATCTGGCTTACAAAGTTTAGTAGAACATATTGCACGCTTTGATATTCGCTCTATCGCGATCCCTCCATTAGGTTGTGGCCTAGGCGGTTTAGCTTGGAATGAGGTAAAACCATTAATAGTTAAGTACTTAGGTTGTATAGAAAACTTAGAAGTGAGGCTATTTGAACCGAATGATGATATTAAAGCAACGACTATTGAAACTAATACAGTAAAACCTAAAATGACCGCGGGTAGAGCGGCCATCCTCGCATTGTTAGAAACTTATCAGACGGTAAATTACGGTTTGTCAAAAATAGAAGTACAAAAGCTTGCTTATTTTTTACAAGAAGCCGGCGAAAATATGAAACTTCAATTTGAGAAGCAGACGTATGGCCCTTATGCTGATGCCTTGCGTCATGCATTAAACACTATGGATGGCCACTATATCGAAGGTGTTGGCGATGGGGTTGTTGAGTCTGAAATAACACCTATTGCTTCAGCATTAGCGGATGCAAAACAATTTTTAGCTGAATCCAATGACGATATTAAGTTACGAATTAATAGAGTAGGTGAATTAATCGATGGCTATCAATCGCCTTATGGTGTCGAACTTTTATCGACAGTGCATTGGGTTGTTAAAAATGAAGGTGCTAATAGCCCCGAAGAAGCTCATCAAGCTATTCAGCAATGGAATGAACGCAAAGCTACGCTAATGACGCCTGCACATGTTAAAACGGCATGGAATAGATTGAAAAATACAGGGTGGATTCATTAAACTCTAATGGCTATTTATCAAATAACAGATAATGAAATTAAAACGATTTCTCGTACAACTTTTTCCGAATCAGGATTAAAAGAACGCGATGATTTACAGCGCTTGCTTAAACACCAAATTGAAATTATTTCTCCTGATACACTAGTGGTAGCTGAAGAATTTGGTGAGTGGGATGAAAGCCGCAGACGTATCGATTTGTTAGGGATTGATAAGCAAGCCAATATTGTTGTGATTGAACTAAAACGTACTGAAGATGGCGGTCATATGGAGCTGCAAGCTGTCCGTTATGCTGCAATGGTTTCAACTCTTACCTTTGATCGTTTAGTTGATATTTATGCTGATTACATCAAAAGCAATACCCTTGAATTAGATGCTGAAGCTTCAATATTAGAATTTTTAGGTTGGGATGAAAAAGAAGAGGATGAATTTGCCCAAGAGGTAAAGATTGTTTTAGCATCTGCTGAGTTTTCTCGTGAGTTAACAACGACTGTAATGTGGCTCAATGATTACGGTTTATCTATTCGATGTGTGCGTATGCATCCATATGAAAGCGAAGGTAAAATCCTTTTAGATGTTCAGTCTGTTATACCCATTCCTGAGATTGAAGATTACCAAGTTAAGATTCGTGAAAAACGTCAAAAAGAACGGGCGTCTCGTTCTGGGGGCAGAGATACAAGCCGTTATTCGATATTCTTTAATGACGAGCAAGCTTATGGGCATATTCGTAAATCAGATATTGGGTTTTGTACTGTGCAATTACTAAATGATAAAGGTTTAATCGGTCAAGAGACTTTGGATTTCTTAAGAGCTGATAATACCTGTGCCTTTCAATTACTAAAGCTGGAGTCTGAAGTAACTGAAACCAACAAAAAGTATAACAAATATCGAGTAGCTCGTGAGCCTGAACTTATATACTCAGACAAAGGGTATTATGTTGCCCGTAACTGGGGCAAAGAGAGTGCAGAAGTGTTCGCAACAAAAATAACAGATAGATTTCCTGCAATTAAATACAAGTTGCATACTGACTGATTTATTTTCCCTTAGAGAGCCTTTGTTTATGAGCGCCTATCAGTAAGTCATTTAATTTTTAACGTTGCTAAAGTCAGTCATGACTTCGTCAAATTCTTCAGCCGTAAATGCTGCTTCCCAATCTTCTAGCCATTCATCGACCGTTTGTTCTTCAGGACGTTTTTTTTGTAAACTTACCTCGTTTATATTTTCATCTACTTCTTTATCATTTGTATTGTTAATAGGTGTGTTATCTAAACCAACCCCTGTACTTGCGTAATATCATGAAGCCGATCGGTCAATACTATTCAAGCCGATCACTTTTTTGTCTGCCAGTAGACCTTAGTAAAATCTAACTTGAGTGATCGCCATCAGTCAAGGAATTTAGTTTTTTTCGCATCGATTCGCCTTTTAATTCCAACTTTATTGCTCCGTGAACAAGCCGATCTAGGATCGCATCAGCATGTGTCGATTCTCCGATCATTTCATACCAATTTTCTATCGGTAATTGGCTGGCAATTAAGGTCGATTTTGTGTCATATCTCGCATCAATTAATTCCAGTAAATCACTGCGTTGTTGAGCTGTTAATGGCTCTAATCCCCAATCATCTAGGATCAGTAAATTGGCAGAGCTAAGCTTGTTGATCAGTTTTCGATAACTACCATCGGCTTGCGCTAAGAACATCTTTTCTAATAGCTCTTTAAGCCTAAAATAATAAACGCTACTCCCTTGTTGGCAGTGGTTTTGACCAAGAGCACAAGCGAGGTAAGTTTTGCCACACCCCGTTGCTCCCGTGATCAAAATGTTTTGGTGAAGGCGTAGCCATTCACCTTGTGCTAATGAACGGATCTGAGTTTTATCTAGTTGTCGTGCTGCGCCATAGTTGAGTTGAGCAAGCGTACCGCCAACTCTGAACTTTGCTTGTCGAGTTAGGCGGTCAATTTTACGCTGATCACGCTGAGTTATTTCATGGTCAAGCAATAAGCTTAGTCGCTCTTCGAAGCTTTGTTCAACGTAGAGATTGGGTTGCTCATATTGCTGCAATAGTGCATCACGTATACCGCTTAGCTTTAAGTTACTTAACTGGTTATTGACTTGTTGATTGATATTTTGCATAAGATTTCCTTTGGTTTGTTAGTTTTGATTAATGGTAATAGTTGTTGCCGCGGATATTTTTATGATCAATATCTTGTAGTAAATCACCTTGAGCTTGTGGCAAGGGTTGCTTATCCAAGCCCTTTTCTAAAATGTTTTTTACTTGTTTTACGCGAGTAACACCTGTGGCTAATGCGCGATGACAGGCTGCTTCAAGACGTTGGTCAGTAAACTTCTTACCTAGGCTTAATAACCCCATACAAGCACGGTAGCTTTGCTCTGGATGCTTTTTAGCTTGCATCAATTGCATAACAAACTGCTCCGTTGAACCACCGAACTTAGCTGCCCAACGTTCGAACCGTTGTGGTGACCATTGCTGCTGCTTTTGATGAGCTATTGGCATATGTAGATCAAGCGTGGTGTGTGCACCTTCTCGGTGTGATCTTGGGTGAACGGCTACTTGAACACCCTGATGGTAAAGTGTCACCAGTTGACCTGTGGCATGGGCTTCAAGCTTTTGTTTGATCAAGGTATGAGGTACTGAGTAGTAGTGTTTTTCAACTTCGACATGATAATCAATATGCACGCTTACTTGTTTGACTAAGGTGTAACTGTAAGCCTGTGTGGGTAGTGGTTTGAGAGCAGGTTTATCAATGGATTCAAACTGACTGAGCCTTGAACCAGGGTGCTTCTTCATTTTCCGCTGGTTTAAGTCGACAAGCAGTTTTTGTATCTTTAGGTTTAATTGGCGCAAGCTAAAGAAGCTTTCATTGCGAAGCCGTGCCATTATCCAGCGTTCGACAATTTGCACACCCACTTCTGCTTTGGCTTTATCCTTGGGCTTATAAGGTCTAGCAGGCACAATGACCGTATTGTAGTGTGTCGCCAATTGTTGGTAGGTTGGATTTAAATCAGGCTCATATCGACAAGGTTTAGTTACCGCACTTTTTAAGTTGTCAGGGATTACCAGCTCTGGCACACCACCAAGAAACTCAAAACAACGAGCATGACTCATCACCCAATCTTCTAGCTTTTGGCTATACGTTGCCTCCGCATACGTATAATTAGATGCGCCCATAACTGCGACAAACACTTGAGCTGTACGGTATTCACCTGTACTAGCATCAACAATATTCATAGTTGGGCCGCAGTAATCAACAAACAGTTTTTCACCTGCTTTATGGTTTTGTCGCATGGACGGTTTTTGACATTTAAGCCATGCCTTGTACTGTCGGCAGAAGTGGGTGTAACTGTAAAATCCTTCCTCGTGTCGCTCTTTGTATTCTTGCCAAAGCAGCAATAGCGTCATGGTTTTGGGTCGCAGCTCCTGCTGAACTAACAACCAGTCAGGAATACTAAAGCCTTTTAGTCGGGGCTTTGTTTTGAAGAATGCTCGTTGCAGAGAATGATCATCCCATTTTTCATCAAGCGGCCAGCAAGTGATACCTAACTCTGCTGATTTACAGGCATATTTAGAAACAATTGAAGGTGAAATAGATAAGCTGTTTGCTATCTTTCGATGACTGAGTTTACAGTCGTATTTTAGTCTTAAAATCTCTTTAAGTTTACGCATTGAAATAGGTGCCGTTGGCATGGTTATTCTCATCATCAAAAATGAAAAGAATAACGGTTAAAAACACCTACTGGATAGACAAAAATGAGTATAAATTGAACGATACCATTCAAGCCGATCACTCAATACCATTTTGACCAAAAAGTGATCTGCATCGATGGTATTGAGTGATCGCGATGGATAGTATTAAGTGATCGGCTTAGATGGTATTAGGTGATCGCGATGCATGAGAATATGCAGTACTTAAAGCCTCCTTCCTTATAACCGTATTACCGTACTTTGAAGTACACGTACTTTGATTTGCTGCTAGCCCATTATGTGTATACTTATGCTCGATATCCTTAGCGGGAAAACTTAGCGGTTGCTTAGCGGTGTATTGGCGAAAAATTAGCGGCGGCTTAGCGGTTAACTCATCGTTTTGTTGACCGGTTAAAGCTACTCTGTGTCTGTCTAATAGTTCGTGAAAGTTTATATCGAGTAGCGGTAGTTTTTTATCTGTGATCCTGTTATTGAAGTCTATCGCACTTGTAAATACTAGTGGCTTTAACTTCCCCATACATTCATAAAATTTGGACGCTGATCTAGGTAAAGGCAACCCAGTAGAGAGCCAAAACTTATATAAACCGCTTCTTTCGCCAACAATAAACTGCTTACCTGGCAATGGGTCTCCTTTTTTGCCGTTCTTATTAGTTCGACTTCTTTCTAGACTAGCGTTATAAATTATGTACGCATCTTCACCTGTCTTTAAGTTACAAAATTGAAGTGTTATGCCTTGGCTTTTTTTAGCGCCATAACGACCGGTTGTGTAACTAATATAACGAAGTGGAACTATGTTAAATAAACAGCAAATATCATTGATTAGCAATGTCTCATTCTGCTTTAGCCAGCCCAAGGGCACTGCAAGGCCACTACTAGGTTTAATAAGTAGCTTGCCTTGAACAATATCAATCTCGTCACCTTTATGCAGTAACTTGGCTAATAAGCTTGAGTCGCTGACAACGTTATGATTTTTTAGCTTTAGCATAATCAGCACTGTTGTTAGTTTGCTCGGGATTTTTATTGTTCATCGTTAATCTCCTTTCTATTGGCACGTTGAGATAACAGTTCGTCCAAACACTCTACTAGGGTAATTGCTTGGTTTACTATTTCATTTGAATAAGGATCAAATGAATGGCTAATAATCAACTTTGCTAAGTGCTCGCCTACCGCTTCAGTATCTATGACTTCACTTTGCTGTCTGCGATTAATTTGGACTATGGTCATTTTTATCTTTAACTCCCTAAATGCTGGCGTTGGGTATTTAAAGACTTAACTAGTGCTTTGATTTCCTCTTGGCTCTTATCGGTAGCCATGGCTATTAAAACGGCTGTTACCTCATGCTTAAAATACCCCTTAGAATTTGCACCAAGTGTTATAGCTGCTGGTAATAGGCCGGCATTTATCTTGTTATGGAAGTTGCTCTTAGATATGCCAAGCATGGTTAATGCTTGTGGTCTGCGGATTATTTGTAAGTCGGGTGTTTGTACATTAATTGACTTTGGGGTTTGTACAGTATGTTTCATGGTTCGCCTCAGTTGTTTTCGATTGGATTAACTGAGGGTATTTTGAAGGGCTATTAAAAATGGTGTGGTAATTACTGATAAACAGTTGGCAATTAGTAATTAGGATTGGTAGTTACCAAATGATATTTAGGCATCCCTTAATAGTTCAACGCCTTGTTTTACCTTTGTTCTTACTGTTTTATCACCTAACCCTATAGGCTCTAAAGGAAGAAACTCTAGTAACGTTTTATAAATTTGATTAGCATTTATATTATTTATATCACCAAATCGGTTTGGGTTCTTTTTTGCAATAGCCAGTGACAACAAGCCTATAGTTTTATAGAGATTATCCTTTTCCCTGGTGGATAAAAAATTACTGTCTATGTTGTTATTTTTTAAATCTTCAATCACTCTACTTGGTTTGCTAAATAAAGCTTCTTGCCATACGTCAGGCAATGTTTTTTTAAATTGCTCTATGGTTTCATTAGTGACTTTAGTATCGCTAAAAAATTCGGATATATCATTAAGCTTTTCTCTTGCTATTTCTTCTGGGGGGGTGGTTTGCTGATTAACCGTATCATATCGAGCACTAGCTAGCTCACAAGCAGCTATTATTGTTTCTTCAAGTATTCCGTCACAGTACTTCAAATATTTATTAGCAGCTTGTTTGAGGTTGAAGTTACCATCAGGGGCAATTTTAGATAACCTTTTTAACTCACGAAATGTACTGTCATCACTAATTATTGCCTCTACAAAAGCAACGTTTAAATCAATACCAACTTCTTTCGCATAAATAATAAAATCAGGTAAGTATATTTTGCTACAAGCTAAATAATTGTGGAGAGTAATATGGTGGTCTATAGGGGTTATCGAATAACCTATAAGGTTTTGGTTTTGGACACTCGAAAAGTGACACAACTCTAATCTTACCTTAATCTTATCCTGCCACTCTCCTCCGTAATCAAAACCGACTTTGCACATACCCGATATCTTTCGAGTTAGTGTTGTGCCTGCTCCATCGCTAGCACTAACTTTACAAATATCAAAAACATAGGTATATAAATCCAATTCATTAGCAATATGTTCTATATATTTATTTTTATCACTTAACAGTGCAAACTCATCAAAACAGTTTGCCGCTGTTTCAAGTGAAATGAATGGTTCCCCATTGCTAATATGCATCTTGAATCCCTCAATACAAAACCTCAAGTGAAAGCACCAAGTCAAGGCGGTGAGGTTACCGCTTGTTCGGGAGCTACCCTAGAATTGATTGGCTAGTATTCTATCTTTGGTCTGTTTATTTATCCAGTGCTTTTATTCTGGATTGGATGGGATTGGTCAAAAAGATATTAAATAGCCTTCAATAATTTTGTTCCTGATAAGGAAAAATTACCTGTCGCACACTTTTCAATATGTTCAGACCACCAAGCCATCATTGATGCTCTGCGCTTTAAGTAATCAGCTCGGTTATAAGCGCGTCTGACTTCGTTATCATCAACATGAGCTAGAGCAGATTCAATTACGTCAGCATCAAAGCCTTGTTCGTTAAGTGTAGTACTAGCGACAGAGCGTAGGCCATGAGCGACTAACTTTGCTTTGTAGCCCATTCTTTTAATTGCCGCGTTTGCTGTTGATTCGTTTGCGTGACTTCTAGGATTCCTATCTGCCGGAAATATATATTCTCTATGCCCACTGATAGGCCTTATCGATTCAAGTAGGCTCAATACTTGATCTGAAAGAGGAACTGAGTGAGGACGTTTTTTCTTCATTGTTTCAGCTGGTATATTCCAAAGCTTTTCAGTGTAGTCAATTTCAGCCCATCGAGCCTTTACTGCTTCACCTGGTCTAACCATCGTGTGTAATTGCCACTCAATCAAATGCCGAGTAACAATCTTGATACTGGCAACACTTAACGCTTTCATGAACATAGGCAGTTCGTCAGGTTTGATAGTAGGCATATGCTGTTTCTTAGGCTTCTCGAACGCGGCCTTGATACCAGTTAAAGGGTTAGAGTGTATAACACCTGTATTTACCGCATAGTTCATGATTTCATTTAGACGTTGATTAATACGCTTAACAGTCTCTAGACTACCTTTTGCTGCAATTGGCGTAACGGCTTTAATGGCAATAGGGGCTGTTATTTCTGAAATGGGATATTTGCCAATCTCTGAGAAAGCATGCAACTCAAGAGAACGCCAGATATCAATGGCATAATCTGGTGTCACTTCGGTCTTTTTAAGCTCAAACCATTTTGAAGCCACATTCTGTAAGGTGCTTTCTACCCGTTCTTTTTGCTGGTTTGCTAAACTTTCTTTGTCTTCTTTTGGGTCGATGCCTCTAGCAAGTAGCTCTTTTGCTTCAGCTCTAAGTTTTCGCGCATGAGCCAATGAAACGTCAGGGTATACACCAAACGTTAGGTTGGTACGCTTCTTATCAGATGGTTTGTAGTATTTAAAAATCCATTTTTTAGTACCTGAAGGATTAATTTTTAGCTCAAGGCCTCCCCCATCAAATAAACTACATATTTTAGTTTGAGGCTTAGCCTTATCTACTTCAGTATTCGTTAAAGGCCTAGTAATTCTAGCCATTGTGATCTCCATATTAGTACCACAAATAAATGGGTTTTTATTCTTAGGTACTAACCATGGTACTAAAATGTATGGTCACTATCAATCTAGGCTGGACAGGATTGGCTTGAATTATATGGGTAGACATTGATTTTAAACGAAAAAAAAGACGCCCTAGGACGTCTTTAATTCATTGTGTGGTGGAGCGGGGGGGGATCGAACCCTATCAAGGGGCAGTAAAAATAGGGGGTGTGGCGTTTTTAAAGGGCTTCGCTATACCATGATGTGCAATAAAACCCAGTTTAATACATCGAGTGCCGCCACTTTGTCGCCACTTTTGCTTCAGGGGGTTATTCGGGGGTTAGTGGGTTTAGCTTTACCGCATCGGTTAAATGCGTTGGTGAAAAGTGCGCATACTTCATTGTTTCGGTGATACTGCTATGGCCTAAAATTTGTTGCAGCACTAATATATTGCCACCGCGCATCATAAAAAAGCTAGCAAAAGTGTGTCGTAAAACGTGAGTTGATTGCCCTTTAGGGAGTTGAACCCCCGCCCGAATTGTTGCCATTTTAAAAGATTTAATACAATTGCTAAACAGCCGTGCATTGCCCTTGGCTTTCGGTAGTTCGTCGAACAATTCTTTACTGATCGGAATGCTGCGATTTTTATTCGATTTAGTATTTAAAAAAGTAACTTTGTTATTGCTCAACTGCGAACCTGTCAAATTCTCAGCCTCACCCCAACGGCAACCAGTAGAAATACAAATTTTAGCAACAAAATAAGCATCTTTATTGCGGCCCTTTGTTAACTCGTCAAAAACTAGCGGTATTTGTTCAGCAGTTAAAAAACCCATAGGTGGCGTGCGATATTTTAACGCGCGTAAATCGTCAATCGGGTTGCCATATTGCCACTGGCCCAACCGTCGTAACTCATTAAACAAGGCATTAAAATAAGTTTGATCATTATTCACCGTTTTAATGCTAACGGTCTGTAATCGTAATTCACGATACTTTGAAAAGTCAGCCTTTGAAATAACCCGCGCTATCGGGTTATTCATCAAATCAGCCATCGCCAACATTTTACTTTTACGTTTAACCCCATCAGCTAACGCTTGGCCGTGCAGGGTAAACCACGTTTCAACCAAATCAGCCAATCGGCGGTTGTCGGCTTTATCAGGCAGCCATGGCTTTTGCTCAGCTTCATTTAATTGAAATTGTTCAAAGCGTTTTGCCTCTGTTTGTGTCGCAAAAGTTTTACGAACGCGCTTACCGTCGCGCCCGTTCGGGTACAACTCAACTAAATACTTACCGCTTTTTTGTTTTCGAATAGCCATATATACTTAACACCATCTTTAAAAGACACTAACCTATTTATAAATAAAAAAAAGGACGCTCAAGTGATAAACATCATCAGTTGGATACTAGGAACAATTTTCATACTTTTCACTATCGGTTTTTTTGGCGATGGTGCAATAATCGCTGGCCTCATTGGTGTAGTAGCCATATGCCAAACCTTGCCAGTTACCTATAAACTCATACATAAAAAAACCATGGCCGCTGCAAAAGAAAAAGGCATTGAAGAAAAACCATTAAAACAAAGTGCTGGTCTAACTATCGGTTTATTTTTATTTGTTATTTCGCTTGTTGCATTTGGTTTTAGTATAGATAGCAACAAACCAAAAACAGAATCCGAAATAATTGCTGAACGTAAAGAAGAATGCGAAGACACCATAACGCCCATGTTTTATGTTCAAAAAGCTGTAAAGCAAAACTTAAAGTCTCCTGCAACGGCGGAATTTCCTTTTTATGATGATAGCCAAATACAACATATAGGCGATTGTGTTTACCAAGTGCGTTCTTATGTTGATTCACAAAACAGTTTTGGCGCAACAATTAGGACCAGTTTTTACGTTAGAATAAAACGAGGTGAAACGGAAAATGACTGGCAAATACAAAACATAGAGCTACATTAATCACCAAAGCCGCATTCACCCGAACGCGGCTTAACTTTCAAACCTAAAGTTCTTTTCCCGCAAAAACCACCTTACCCACAACCGTACAATTGCCGTTTATTTCTATAAATTTATTAGGCCAATCAGGGTTAAGTGCTTTTAAGTATTTTTTATTGCCGTCAATAATTAATTGCTTAAAAGTCGCTTGGTTCTCATCGTCTAATCGAGCGATAACAAAAGATCCGTTAATTGGCTGAGATTCAGGGTCAACATACAATAAATCGCCAGGTACAAAAGCATTCATCATGCTATCTCCCTCAACCCGTACAACAAATGAGTATTTGCTGCAATTAACTGGGCAAGGATAAAGCTTAGTATCTGAAACAGGCGGCTCTTGAATTTCAGACCACGCACCCGCCTGAACCATGCTCACTAAAGGTAAATAATTATTAGCGGCAGCTACTACCACGCCGTTATCTATATCACCAACGCCAAACTGTAAAAATTCAGGAGAAGTGTTTAAAGCAGCTGCTAACTGCTTAATATTTCTAGGGCTTTTTGTTAATCCTGCCTCAATTTTCTGTAATGCTGTTTGGCTGGTCAATGCTGCTTCAGCAAGTTCAGCTTGCGTTAAGCCCAGCTGTAAACGTCTTTTTTTTATTCTTTCTGCGATATCCATAAAAACACCCTAAATCAATTGGTTATTAAGTTAATAAAACACAATAACAACTTTTAGTTATTGTTAAAACTTTTTAGGGTATTTACAAAGGATAAAAAGTAATATCTAATACGCTAAAAGGTAATATAAGGATTTAAAGGGATATGAGTAACATTAAAAAAGTAGTTGAAATAATCGGAAGTCAAACAAAAACGGCTGAAAATTTTGGGTTAAGCCAAGGTCATGTGTGGAAGTGGATAAATGTAAACGGCCAAGCCCCCGCCAAATACATAAGAAAGTTATCAGAACTAACCAACAACGAAGTCACCGTTGAACAGTTACTCGCTGATCACGAAAAAACACAAACAAAAGGGTAGTTCGCACCATGTCAAAAATTACCATTCAAGTCGAAAAGCCATTGCTATCAATAAAAGCTTACGCGCAGTTAGTCAACGAATCTGAAAAAGCAATCAGCAACCAAATTGACGACGGCATGTTGCCATACGTACAGCCAAAACCACGCGGCAAACGTTATATAAACATGACCGCACTATTAATGCTAACGCTACAAGCTGAAGAGAAAAAGCCAACGCACAACCGCGCGTCGTGGAACTAGCCGTTTAATTTAATTGTAAATAAGCAACAGGTGAACACATGAGTTTAGCAACACAACAAACCGCAAGCATTGAACCAAATGCCGAACCAAGCACAGCGCCAACGCTCAAGTTAATTTCAAACCAAGTTAACAGCACAGCAGGGCAAAAGTGCATAGCCGAAATACGCGCGAAGTTAAGCAGCAAAACCAGAAACCCAGCTTATATCTACAACAAAATACTAAACACTAGGCAGCGAAAAACACTTTGCTTTAGCGCTGGCCTAACACGCACCGATTTACAAACACCGTTTGAACAACTGAGTGACGATTCACGCCTAGCCATACAAAAAGCCATTTTATTGTGCGGCCACTTGTTCGACACCTTTAACCAAGCGCAAGCACTCGACGCCAAGCAATACGTTAAGTGCAAATAATGCTGAACGCATTCGAGCAAGCGACGCTTGAACAGCTAGTAAGTTACAAAGCCAAAAACGAAAACGACATTGCCAGATTTATGCAATGTGAAAAGTTACAACAAACCGCTAAAGCACTTTGCAAAAAGTGGAACAAGCAAAGAACAAACAACGGGTGGGAGCCTTGGACATGAGCAACAACACAGCACAATTTTTAGACCCTAAAAAAGTCAAACCAGAGTCAGACGTTGAATATTTAGTCATAGATGAAAACCAGTGTTTTTACACCGCCTTTTTTAACCCGCTTGGTTATAACGGTTGGATGGACGTTAGCAACAACCGAGAGCTAAACGTAGTGGCCTACCAAGAATTGCCCAACACAGACGACGCATTACTAGCTGTATACAAAACCAAAAAAGCCATAAGTAAAGTGCTCAACAACTACTAAGCCCAAGGATAAATAATGATTGAACAAATAATACAAGCAAAAAACGAAGAAATTTACGCCGACATCACCGAACAAGTGATCGACACCGCCAACTACGCCATAAATTTTTACTTTGCACGCCCCACGCGCCAAAGCCTCGTTTATGTAGAAGACACACTTTTCGACTTAGTGCCATTTGCCCAAATCACCACAAAATGCAGATTAGCAAACAAACTCGTTTGGGCATTAAAAGAACGCTTACAAGCAATACAAAGCGGCGGCGTAGTAACCGAAATCGACAGACTAGACATGTTGACCAATTTTCCACACTTTTCAAAAATGGGAGGTTAAATCATGCAAGTACTAAACAACCAACACAACACAACAGGCCAAGCAGCCCCAGCGCATATTGTCGCGTTAGCTAAAAAAGTTAATCACCTAAACCGTCTGCAATTTTTAAGAAAGCACGGTTTTACCGAGCAAAACAACATTGCCCAATATCAACAAAAACTAGCCGACAACCGCAACGCCCGTTTATTCCGACAAGCGAAAACACTGGCCAGAAAAATGCGCGCGCTTAACAAGCAAATTGACCGCGCGCTAGGGTTAGCATGAACCGCGATATAAAAACAAATCTCGATACCCTTAATTTATCGGGTATCGCGTGCGGCATTATCAGCTCAATTGACGATGTACGGGATCATAACTTTATCGCCAAAGGATTAGGCCGCCTGCCTTTTCCTTTGCAATCTCGCATCGCCCGTAAATACATCGAGCGTTACGAAACCAACAACCCAAAAATAAAATACAAAGCCAACCGCTGGTTCGACCGCACCATACAAAAACTAAAGCCCCGCTTTAACATACTATTCAGTATTACTCAGAATATGCCATTACCATGGCATATTCTCAGTAATAAAGATAAAACAAAAAATTACAGCAACACAACTGCAAAGGAATGCACCCGCCTATTAATCGAAAGCGCCGACGGCATAACAACCGAAAGCTACGAACAAAACCTACGCGCCGCTTTTGAATACATTGGCGACTACGCACAAACCATGCAAGTAACGCCCGACCACTGGCACAAGCGCGATAAAAAAACCGTCGAACAAATCGAAAGCGCCATGCTAAAACTGCAGTGTGATAAATGGTGGGCAAACAAATTAAAAGGCGTTCGTGCCCGTTACTTAGAACTAATAGAAATTGCCACCGGCCAAGTGGGAAAAGATTTATACCACGTCAAAAAAACTAAACAAACCGTGCGCCGTGGCATCAGCCCGTATTCATCAAAACAAGCACAGGCCGAATACATAACAGCGCAAAAGTCAGGCCGTGAATATCTCGACAAATTAGAACTACAAAACGAGCAAGGCGAAGTCATAAACCTACTGCAAGCCGTTGACGCAGGCATGGCAAACCCCGTAAACCGCCGTAACGAACTTATGTTACGCATGCGCGAAACTGAAGAACTCGCCAACGAAATGAACTACATCGGCGTTTTTTACACCATGACATGCCCGTCAAAATATCACGCAAATTCTGACCACTGGAATGGCGCCACCCCAAAAGACGCACAAAATTATTTAGTTAACACCTGGGCACGCGCACGCGCAAAGCTTGACCGACTAGGGCTTGACTATTACGGCATTCGAGTAGCCGAACCACACGCCGACGCCTGCCCACACTGGCACATGATGTTATTTATTCCACAACACCGCGTGCAATGGGTAACCGCCATATTACGTAAATACTTTATTGCTGAAAACGTTGAAGAACTGCGCAAGCGCGGCAGCAAAGAACAGCGCCAAATACTATTCAAAGCCTACAAGCAAAAGCGCCAACTTTGGGGCCATAAAAAAAGCCAAGGCATAAAAGCCAAAGCGCCCGAAAAGTTTTACCGCACCTTTGCGCCACGTTTTACCGCCGTAGTAATCGACCCCAAAAAGGGCAGCGCAGCCGGTTACATTGCCAAATACATATCAAAAAATATTGACGGATACAAAATACATGATCACGAAGATGCAGAAACAGGCGAAAGCATAGCCAACGAAAAGCACGGTGTTAGCCCCGTTTTGGCATGGGCAAGTACGTGGAACATACGCCAATTTCAATTTCAAGGTAGCCCAAGCGTAACCGTTTACCGCGAATTACGTCGCGTGCGTGAGCCTATAGAACAATTCGATCTTGAACGCATTCGCCAAGCTGCCGACCAAGGCCAATGGAAAGAATTTGTAAAACTTATGGGCGGCATGCGCATTGGTCGCAATGCCAACTTTAAAACCGCTTATGAAGAAATAACCATGGGCAACCAATACGCTGAAACCGTTAAAAAAATAAAAGGCGTAGCCACCGGCACCACAGCAGTTGCCCAAGCCCTGCGAGAAATGCGCGGTGAAGTATCGGTAATTGAAGACGCAACACTGCTTACCCGTGTAACCCAATGGACCAAACAGTTAAAGGGAACAGCGGAAAAATTAGCGGCGCAGGAAGTTGGTTTTGTCGGCCCCGCCGACCAGTCTTGGACTAGTGGGAATAACTGTACTCCAAGCAAATCAGGGGTTGCCACCACGTCGAGCCAAAACAACAAGCTCGACTCGCTAGGATTATCAGACACCCAGCTACATACCCTAAAAAGCGGCAAGCGGGTGCGGATAAAAGACCAAATTTTTCAGCTTTGCGGTGATCAAATAAAAATAATTAACAGTGATCAACAACTCGAACAACAAAAACGCGCTGAAATCGCCCATTTTGCCAACGTGCACGGCATACAAAACAACTTAATAACGCGCGTTCGCTTGCCCAATGGCGAATACAGCTTGCACGAATACACGCAGCCGCCGCGCCAAAGTTTTCAGCATTCAACCGATTTAGTAAATATTGCCTTTAACCAGGCAAAAAATAACGGGCGAAGAACACCAAACCAACACGACTGGCAACACGCCAACGCCGTGGCCAACGGCGAAGCCGAAATTGATTGGTGGGACTGATCATAAAATTTATTTAAACGTTTTGATCTTACTTAATTTTAAAAGGGGAAATGCATGGCAAAAACAAAACAAGGCAATATCGACATTGATTTAGGGTTAAGCGTGCTTTGCACAATAGCCCAACGCGGCGACACATTAAACACCGGCGAAATTGCCGACATATGCGGCTGCAGTCAACAACATATTTCAAACATTATTCGCAACGCGCTTAAAAAGCTACGCGGACCACGCGGCCACAAATTACGTGAACACTGGCAACTATAGCCAAAAACAACAGATAAAAATTTTATTAAACGGGATGGGAGTCCACAGCATGTCAAAAACACAGGTTAACTTTTGTATCAACGTATTTGATACCGAACAAACAAAAAAAATAAAAATATATAAAACCGAAAAAATAGCCAAACGCTACATCGACCAATGGCTAAAAAAATCAGGCCATAACTATTGTCGTGTTTACAGCTTCACGAAAGAAAAATGGTTTACCTACTGCACAGCATAATTTTTTAGGGATGGGAGTCCACAACATGAACGAATTAACCAAAGCACTAGAACTAGCAGACAACACAAATACACTAGACATAAACGAATTATTAACCGTAGTAACAGAGCTACAAAGCCATTGGGTTGGCAAGTATTTAGCCAAAGCATTTATCAGCTGTTATCGCGGCAAAAAAAGCCCGATTGATTTACGCCAGTTCAGCAATCTTGACCATGACAACCGTGAACTATTTATCCAAATTTTAAACATGCGCACGCACTCAAATTGGAACGACGAAAACCTATACCAATGTGAATTATGGCTAAAAAAAATAGTAGGTATTAAATAATGAAAAAAAACATAAAAAAAGAATGTGAAAAATTTTGCGCAGCCTTGGGTTCAAAAGAATGGTCAGAAATTCAAACTAACAGCATGCAATCTAGTTTCTATTCGGGAGCACTTACCGCATTTATTTTATTTTCTGAGTTAAGCGCAAGTGAAAACGAAGATATAGCCGTTACTCAGGTTCAAGCGTTATACGAAGAAATCAATAAAAACATTACCGAGCAACAGCAGGTAATGCAAAAGATATGGAATAAGAAAAAACATCATTAAGGACTTAACCATGAGCGCTGCAATTGAAATAGCCGAAACGGCCAGCAACAACATTGAGCAACTATTGCAAGAAATGTTCGCCGGTGACTACGCCAACAACGAAATAGCCCTTGGCGTATTACTTGACGGAAAAGAAGAAATACAAATACAGCTAAAAGTTACCCGAACCCCGTCGGAATTTATCGATACCGACTTTTACGACGACGAAAGCGCAATTAAACCGCTTGATCAACAACTGAAAATTGAAAGCTAAAAAAATTAACTAACCAAAGGAAAAAACCATGAACAATCAGAACCAAAGCCAATATGCACCAAAGAACCACCCGCAAGCCCATGGCACAAACCAAAGCTATGCACCGCAAAACCAAGCCCGTAGTCAAGTGATCGACAAAGGCCGCGTTGTTGCCGCCGTTGACAAATTCCCCGAAACCATTAACGGCCAACCGGTATTTATACCAGGTACACAAACACCAAAATTAAAAAACAAATGGATGGCCATAGGCGAAGCAACCAAATGGCAACACCCCGACGGCAACATTAGCATAAGAGAAAAAATTTACCTTAAACCCGTGAATTGCCAAAACACCTATTTTGAACAAAAAACCTTTTGGGACAGCGAAAGCAACCAGAACGGCCAAGGCCAAGGCAGCTATCGAGGCTAAAAAAAAGCAAAGTCCGGAGTTAGCCAAGCAGCTCCGGACATTAATAAAATAAACGGGAGTATTAAAAGAATGATTTTACCAGATGAGTTAGTCGTTGATAATTTTGCAGGGGGTGGCGGTGCGAGCACTGGCATGGAAATGGAGTTAGGATTAAATCGTTATGTTGATATTGCAATAAACCATGATCAAGATGCTATCGACATGCACAGAATGAACCACCCAGAAACAAAACATTATTGTGAATCAGTGTGGGACGTTGACCCCGTTGAAGCGTGTAATGGTAAGTCGGTGGGGTTGGCTTGGTTTAGTCCCGATTGCAAACACTTCTCAAAAGCAAAAGGCAATATTCCAGTTAATAAAAACATTCGTGGCCTTGCTTGGGTTGCTGTTCGTTGGGCGGCTCTTGTGCCAGTTAGAATGATAATGCTTGAAAATGTTGAAGAGTTTTTAACATGGGGGCCAGTAGAAGACGGTAAAGCCTGCAAAGAACGTAAAGGCGAAACATTCAAAGCATTTGTTGCAGCCTTATCAACAGGGTTATCATTGAATCACCCAGCCATAGATGAAGTAAAGTCAGCATTAGGTGATGATTTTGACTTATCAGCTATTGAAAAAGGTTTGGGCTACACCGTTGAATGGAAAATATTAAAAGCGCATCACTACGGCACACCAACCATTAGAAAACGTTTGTTTCTAGTTGCGCGTAATGACAATAAACCCATTAAATGGCCTAGCGCTACACATGGCGATGGATTACTGCCATTTAAAACCGCAGCAGACATTATTGATTGGAATGTGCCAGTTAGGTCTATTTTTAATCGTAAAAAACCATTAGCTGAAAAAACAATGGCACGTATTGCAAAAGGTTTAGAAAAATTTGTAATTAACTCGAACAAACCATTCGTCGTTCCTCAAGAATGTTCAACACCTTTTATTACTGAACATGCAAATGGTTCAAGTCAACGTAATATGGCATTAGATGAACCGTTAAGAACTATATGCGCCCAAGTAAAAGGAGGGCATTTTGCTTTAGTTTCAGCGCATATTGCAAAGCATTACACAGGCGTTAATGGCTCAGATATTCAAACGCCATTGCATACAGTTACAGCCAAAGACCATAACGCGTTAGTAACAAGTCACATGGTTAAAATGCGCGGCGATAATATCGGCCACGGAACAGACGAACCAGTTCATACCATTTCAGCCGGTGGTTTTCATATTGGGGAAGTAAGAGCATTTCTAGTTGAATATTATGGCACTGGTAATGCTCACCGATTAGATAAGCCTTTGCACACTGTAACCACTAAAGACAGATTTGGCCTGATCACAATTAAAGGTGAAGATTATCAAATTGTAGATATTGGCATGCGTATGCTTGAACCGCATGAGTTGTTCGCCGCTCAAGGTTTCCCAAGTGATTATTTAATTAGTCATGACAGCAACGGGAAAAAATTATCAAAGGCAAAGCAAGTGGCTAGATGTGGTAACGCTGTTTGTCCACCAGTAGCGCAAGCTTTAGTTAGTGCAAATATAGGGGAAGAGAAAGAAAATCAATTTGCAGCATAAACTAACAACTATTCAACAAATCCAATTGCGCTTGCCGTGGTAACTGCTTCAACAGTGCCGCGGCCATTTCAGTGGTATTGGTCACCGGTGGGTTTAAAAAATGGTCAAAGCTTTGGCAAATTCTAAACGTAGCGCCGCACGCTTTCGTGTTATTACACGAGCAATACAAATGTACAACATGGTCTGATTGTTTTTCGCGTGACGTTACCGTTGCTTTCGCCAAACAATTAGGACAATTAACCCGTGCCATATTTCACCCCATGAACATAATTTATACTGTTATTTTATACAGTTGTTGTGAGGTCAACAACAACAAAGTAAAATAATTTATCAGTTAAGTGATAAGTTTTAACAGCACCAATAAAACCAAAAAAGTGCTAATAGGGCAGGCATAAAAAAATGAAGTGTTTATACAAAGGTTCACAAAGCCAAAAAAGACTAAATTTACTAGTAAAATTTAGCAGCATAAAAAGCGAAAACATAAAAAACGCACTAAGTGATCACCTAGTGCGTGGCATAAATAAAACCGCAGCGGCAGCGTTGAACAGCGTGCCCAGTAGCAACTTAACCCGCGCATTAAAAAAGCTAGAACAACACGCGCAAATTATCGAACAAATAAAAGAACACGATTGGGTAGGCCGTTAAGCCCTATCGTCAAGTTGTTAATTATTCAACCTCTAGATCAAACACCAACTTTAAACGACCGCCAATTTCAGCGTCGTTCGCCACCGCATCAATCAACTTTTTAATTAAGGGTTTAGTCTCATTTTTAAAATACACTTTATCGGTTTTTTCAGGGTCGCCAAAGCCAGCCGTATTTGCCGGAATAATACCCGCCAAGCCCGGTGGAAAACGGTGCGCGTTTAACACGTCTTGCGCCGACACATTTTTAACGTTCATAAACTCGTCTTTGCTTTCAAAATTACCCACGGGAATAATTTGTAAGCCTTTTTCTTTACCGTTAGGAATATTGACAAACAAACTTTTAAAATTGCCCACACCTTTACTGTCTTGAATTTTTGCTTTAATTTCGTCTTCAACATCAGGGTCCATATTCGGATCGGTCGAATACAAAATAAACCCCATGTGCGCGCCATTAATAAAATATTTACGGCGAAATAACGTCGCATCTTCATTTAACAAGGCCGCTTGTAAACCGCCTAAATAATCAGGGCAACCATAAACTTGTTGCACAACGTCGTACTGTTTTACCCACACAATATCGCGCGCTTTATAACGCTTAATGTTATTTTCGCGCTCAAGCACCGCAGCGCCACCGTCACCCGTAACGCGCGTTCGGTAGCTGGGCAACGGAAACAACCGCACAGGCACGCCAAAACCGTTCCGTATTTTTAACAATGCCAAATCACCAAATTGCACCAAATTAATCAGCCCCGCTTCAACCTGTTCGTTGGTCATGCCGCCGCTTTCAAAACGCGCCGCGGCCATTTTAGCGCGCGCATAAATAATGCCGCCATGCTGCGCGTTTCGTCTTACTAAATTAGCCAACAATAAACGGTCAACGGGCGGCTCCCAATAACCGTCGCCGTCGTTATAAAATAACGAATCGTAATCGGTTAGCCACATATTTGGCATAACCGTTTCGGGCATACTAAACACCACAGGCGCGTTTTGTTGTTTTTGCGGAGATTTATCGCTTGGCGTGTCGCCTGGTGTATTTGTTGTTAATTCTGCATTGCCCATGATGAAGACCTTTTATGTGCGTGGTTAAGTGGTTCGTTAATAACAGCGTGGCTAATGGCAAAAAACACATCAGCGTGGCCCGTTACATTATCGCGGCTAGCTTTAAACGTAATACTGCTGCCGCTATCGGTAGTTGTTCGCCTAATCGCTAAACAACTCATTGCTATATCTTTATGGCTCGCGTCAAATTCCAAGCGGCCACCCTCAATAATATCAATCATTTTCAACACCAAGCGCGTTTTACTGCCTACGCTGTAATGAATAGCCGTCGCTTCACGCGGAAACAACGTGCTAATTGAATCAAATACCCCTGCGCCAATGCCGGTAGTATCAACCCCAATATAAGTAACTCTGTACTTAGCGTATATTTTTTGAATCTCGCTAACATGGTGCGAAAAGTTCAAACCGCGCCAATAGTGTTTTTCTAATACTCTGAATTTTTCGCCTTTTTTCTCCCCTGGTGCAACAACCACCAACGTGGCATTGTCGCGCGTTCGTGACGGGTCATAACCAAGCCAAACCTCGCGGTTACCAAATGGCCTTGGCTCGGCAGGTTTATGGTCTTGCCAACGTGCCGCATCAACCATACATTTTTCTAAGTCGCTAAACTTAAATACACCGTCGGCATCATCAACAAAAATGCACATAAACAGGTTGTTAAAATCATCGGCGTTGTATTCGTCGCGCAGTTCTTCAATGTCGAATAACTCACAACCACCGGCTAAGGCATCTTCAATAGTGACAATAAAGCGCCATTGCTTATCAGGGCAAAGACGCCCTTTGTCGCGCATTTCAATAAACGAGGGAAACTCGATATTTTCGCGATCAGCTTTACCCCGTCGCCAGTGATCACCCGTCCAAAAGTTGTACGCGGGGTGCGCTTTGGTCGACGGCGTACTAAAGTAAGTTTTACGCCAATTTTTATGCGTAGCCATGGCACTGGCCAGTTTGTTCAACTCGTCAAACTTACCTATCCAAAAGTATTCATCTATATACACATGGCCATGATAACTTTGCGCGGTTTTACTGTTGGTACTTAAAAACCGCAGTTCGGCCTCGCCGTGTGCGGTATTTAATACAATAGGGTTGCCGGTTAATTCAATTTCGAAAAACTCATGGGCAATAGCAATAATATACGTGCGAAAAACTTCAGCTTGTGCGCGCGAAGCCGACAAGAATATTTGTGGGTCGCCGGTTAATACCGCTTGTTCAAATGCTTCACCGGCAAAATAATACGTTGCGCCAATTTGCCGACTTTTTAAAATATTACGAATACGCTGGTGCAAATTCTCGTGCATGGTTTTTTGGTATTCAAACAACGAGTCATACCAAGTGCCAAAGTCTTCAGCCACCAAATGGCTAACATCGTTCTTTTTCTTACGACCACTTTTTTTATGATCGTTTTTCCCATTTTGGGAATCACCACCTTTGCCGCGCTTACCATTTGGGGAACTTGTCGCGGCAGCTGCACCGCCTTGTTGCCTTTGTGCTTGTTGTTCAGCATTCGCCCGTTGCTTTTTCAGCTTTACATGCTTTTCAATCAGCATGTCTAATTCTTTAATTTGGTTGCCGCTTTTGTCGCTAATATCCGTCAGCATTACAATGCGGCGTGCAATCGCCTCGTCAACGTCTTCCTCGCGTAGCATATCGCGCCAATTGTGCTTGTCTGCCCAATAGTAAATAACGCGGTTATTTGGCAAGCCCAATTCATTGCGAATTTCATCTGGGGTATGGTGGCGTAAATAAAGCCGTTTTGCCGCCTCCCTAATTTCTACACTATATGCCATTGCGTTTAATAAAATACCCACTAAGTTTAATAACTCGTCACAGTGTATTCATTTGCAACACGCATATAACGCATTAAAAAACCTAGCTTTTCCTAAAAGTCAAATCTAGGAATTCACCAAAACAATACCGATTTAATCAGCGTGTTTTTATGGCTATGCTGCAAGCAATTAAACAAATAATTGCAGGCTATAACATGGCATCAGATAAAACAGCGAAAACGGGTTGGGTAGTTGCCGCCAAAGAGGGCGCAACCGTTGACGGTCGAACGATTACCAAACAATGGATCGAAGACATGGCCGAAACCTATTCAATCGAAGAATACACCGCTGTTATTTGGCCGGAACATTTCCGCTCAAGCTGGGGACCATTCGAAGGCAAAAACTGGGGCACAGTTGACGCCGTAAAAGCCGCGAAAAAAGGCGGCAAACTTTGCTTATTCGTTAAACTTACCGCAAATAGCTATTTACTCGACGCCAACAAAGACGGACAAAAGTTGTTTATGTCAATCGAACCTAACCTAGATTTTGCAGGTAGTGGCAAATGTTACCTACAAGGTTTAGCGGTTACCGACAGCCCCGCCAGTACCGGCACAACCATGCTTAAATTCTCTATTGGTGATAATGAAATACAACACGACTACAGCGAATTAGAATCGCTGCAACACAGTGACTTCATTATCGCCGCCCCACAAAGCACCGCCAACACCGCAGCCGCAACACAAGAACAAGCCAAAAGCTTATTCAACCAACTTATTAATCTCTTTTCAACATCACAAACGGCTGAGGTTGAACCCAATATCGCCGAGGAAAACACCATGACTAAAGAACAACACGACGCCCTAATGGCTCAATTCGGCGATATTACGACAAAAATTGACGGCATTGAAACAAAGTTTAGTGACCTTGAAGCTAAAGTTGAAAAATTCAACGTGGCAGCTCCTGCAGAAGAACAAGCACCGGCAGAAGAAACAGCCGCGCCAAGCGTTACCGCTGAACAATTCGACGAACTAAATAACACATTAGGCGGTTTAGCTGAAAAGTTCGGCGCCATTGAAACAAAGTTTAACGCACTTAGCCAAGAAACAGGCGGCCAAGAACCCGACCCAGCAGGCAACGGCGATAGCGTTTCACTCGTTTAAGTAAACGCTTAAACAAAAACCGTAACTGTTATTAAACCCATATTTAAGCGAGCAACCACATGCAATTAAATAAACAAGCGTCGGAATTTTTACAAAATTTCGCTGAACAATTAGCAAAAACATACGGCGTTGAAGCCGTAAACCGCCAGTTTGCCATTACTGGCCCACAAGAAACCAAACTAAAAGCCGCGCTTTTAGAATCGGTTGAATTCTTGTCGATGATCACAACCATGGAAGTTGACCAAATCAAAGGTCAAGTGGTTAAAGTTGGTAATTTTGCCATTGCTACAGGCCGCAAAGGCGGCGCACGTTTTGTTACAGAACAAGACGTAGACGGCCACACTTACGAGTTAACCGAAACAGACTCATGTTCAGCATTAACATGGGCGTTATTGTCAGTTTGGGGCAACGCAGGCAGCCAAAACGAATTTATGCGTTTAATCAACCAAAACGCAACACAACGTTTTGCGCTTGACATGCTACGCGTTGGTTTTAACGGTGTATCGGCAGCCGCCAACACTGACCCAGTGGCAAACCCACTTGGCGAAGACGTAAACATTGGCTGGCACAAATTAGTGACCGACAAAGCCGCAGGCCAAATCATGACCGCGCCAATTTTCTTTGACCCAGCAGGCGGCGGCGACTATGCAACACTTGACGCTATTGTTACCGAATTACGCAACACGCTAATTCACCCAGCGCTACGCAACGACCCACGTTTAGTGGTATTGGTTGGCTCTGATTTAATCGCGGCAGCACAAACAGCCATGATGAACAAAGCCGACACGCCAAGCGAAAAAGTGGCAGCGCAGCAAATGGACAAATCCATTGGCGGCCTAACAGCGTACACGCCACCGTTTTTCCCTGGCAAACGTATCGTAGTAACCATGCTTAAAAACTTACACATTTACACGCAGCGCGGCACAAAACAGCGCAAGTCTGAAAACGTGGAAGACCGTAAGCAGTACGAAGACAAATATTGGCGCAACGAAGGTTACGCGGTTGAAGAGTACGAAGCATATGCAGCCGTTGACGAATCAGCCCTAACCATTGGCCCAACGGTTTAAGCCCAAGCTTAACCTTGTAATGCACAAATAGCGCAGCCGCACCGCGCTATTTGTGCAAAACCCAAACATAAAAGAGTGATTTACCCATGAGTAAAATTGCCGAATTTAGACAACGCCAATTAAAAATTGCTGCAGAAAACGCCAAAAAAGCCAACCAAGCGCCGGTTAACCCTGCACTGGCATTACTGGCACAACTGTTAAATGTGCCCGAAGAAAACGCCATAGTAACCGCCCAAAAATACATTGATGAAAACATCAGTTTTTTTGCCGCAGATATCGCAAAAGGTGAAGACGTAACCATGACCGCAAAAGTGGAAACGAACGACCAAGGCGAAATCACCAAAATTTCAGACGTTGACGAACTTAACGCCGTTAAAGACGACATTGAAAACAGCGCCGACAACGTAAACGAATCAGCCGCCAACGTTGACCAAGCCGCCGATAATGTCAGCCTAGCCGCTAGCGATTTGGCCTACACAGCCGACGACATTAACAACGCGACTGAAACATTGAAAGAGGCAACCACCGAGCTAAAAAAGCCATCGGCGGCGCGAAAATCCTCCAGTTCAAAGAAAGCCAAAAAGCCGAAAAGCAGCTCGAAAAAGTAACACTAACGGGCGACGGAACTTACGCCCCAAGTCTGCATTTGCAGATAATTGAACTTGAAAGCGACGTTAAAAAGCTTAAAAGCTTTGTTAGACGCGCCGACAAAATAGCCCACAAACGCGATGTTTTATTGCCGAAGTGGTTACCGATAACCGAACAATATTTAAAGGTTCTACCAAATGAAGAAAAGCAAATTGATAATCCCATCTTTAGTTTTTGCATTATTTGGCTGTTTGACACAGGCAGCTACAGCCGCGCCATTGAGTACGGCATCATCGCCATTGAACAAAATCAGCCTATGCCCAACATTATCAAGCGAAAGTGGCCCGGCTTTATCGCCGACACTGTTTTCGAGTGGGCAGAAACTCAAGCAGAAAACGGCCAAAGTATCGAGCCATATTTTAGCGACGTATTCACCAAAGTTGTTAACGAGTGGGCGCTACCAGAGCAAGTTACCGCAAAATTTTATAAATTTGCCGGACTCGCCTTACTTAGAAAAAGCAACGGCGACGTTACACCAAGCCACGTTGGCGACCTTAAACGGCTACGAAAGGCCGACGAACTACTGGCAAAGGCCGCAGAACTACACAAACATGCGCAAGTTAAAACCGTGCGAAATAAAATCGCCATGCGTATTAGAGCCATTACCGAACTTACGGCCAGTTAATAGCTAGCTGAACAGTAACGGCAGAACCAGCTCCCAACCCTCCAGAGCGCTAGCCGAGCATTTAAAAGGCGACTTTTAATAATTGCGTCGACGCTAACCGCTCTGAACCCTTTTACAGTAACGTTTTTAAAAATTGGAATACGGCATGACATTTGGATTTGAAGCAGAACAACAAGCAAACATCATTATCGACACCGATAGTGGTTGGCCTGTTTTATCTACTGCAGAATTTAGACAACACCGCCGCATACCTGAATTTTATGAAGAAACGGTACTGGCCGACTCGCTTAACCGCAGCGTTAGCGAAATTCAACAACAAGTGCTGTCCATAGCCACCGGAGATTACAAGGACGTTGCTCCAACCTTACCGTTTACATTATCGCTTGGCGTGCCCGAATTTTCAGAAATGCAAATCAGTATTTATCGCGGCGCAGTATACGCCCGTTCGCATGCCGACTTAATGGGGTACTTTTCAGCGGTTGACCAAAAAGACACAGGCAACAACAAAGCCCAAGACGCAGACCAACAAAACGCGATATTAGCCCAAAGTAACCGCAGCGTGCGTTTATTGCTTGGCCTTGGTCGAGCAGGGGTGCACACGCTATGAGCCAATGCAGCCAAAAAACCCAATTACAACAACTGGGCGAACACCTATTAAAAAGCCTACAGCCGGTTATAAAAACCAACAATATTGACGCGTGGCAAGAAAGCGGCACGCTGATCATAAACGGCGAAGACCGAGGCGAAAACGGTTACCAGGTTGCAAAATGGAAACATACCGGCGTAATCGTTATTGAAAATTTTCCACACCGCCGCATAGCAGCTTACTCCCTATTAGCTATGGTGGCGGCTTTTTTAATTGACCACGATAACGAACGCGACATTTACCAATTAAATGATCCTGAAATTGACATAGACGAAATCAGCAGCGACAACGCCACGGTAATTATTGACGTTGAACTGATCGACAACATCGAGCTAATACCCGACGTTAACGGCCCCGTGTTTTTTAATAACGCCCGTTACAAAGTCAACAGCGCACCGATCAACATCGCTGAAAACGTAGACGTAACCGTACAGCAACAAAATTAAACAGGTTTAACCGTATGCAATTAAGCATTAAGCCAAACGCTAAGCAGGCACTAAACCTAAAACAACAAATGCAATTGTTAGCACTACCAGCCAACAAGCGCATTAGGTTATTAAAAACACTGGGCAGGCAACAACGCGCCAAGGCACGTAAAAGAATACAGGCACAAAAAACCGTAACGGGTGAAACATTCACCCCAAGGGCAAGCGGCAAAAAAGGCAAAATGCTAAAAAAGCTAGGTCGCACATTAGAGCCTTACGTAAAAAATGCCAAACGCTTAGAACTAAAGCACAAAAATGTATTAACAGGCCGTATTGCCGCATTACAGCAGGGCGGCGGTAGCGAAAAAATGACCGCTAGCCGTATGGCACGCATACACGGCAAGCCAGATTACAAAGCGCCATGCAGTCGCAGCCAAGCCAAAGCATTACGGGCCGAGGGTTACAAAGTAAAACGCGGCAAGGGCAACCGATACCGCCGCGCCAGTATTAAAGAAATTATGGCAACACTGAGCCACGGCAAAGCCGGGTTTATATTGCAAAAATTGCGTAACAAAACGGTAAAAACAAATTGGCAAATACCCGTACAAGCAAGGCCATTTTTAGGAGATAACGCGCAAGCGGTGCAGCGCGACCTAGCAAAAATATTACAACAACTTAACCGTTAATAAACGTATTAACGAACAGTAAAACCAAACAGCAAACCAAGAGGAAAAAACGATGTCATTAGGCAAAGTGCAAGTAAACAATTTAAATCTAGGTCAGGGCGATATTGCCGCCGTTGAACGTCATTTTCTTTTCATTGGTTTAGCAGGCCATGTTGATGAAGAAAGCCAACTGTTTAGCGTAGGTGCACAAACTGACTTAACCGACGTATTCGCCAATAGCGACCTACGCACGCAATTAATTGCCGCGCAGCTTAACGCAGGGCAAAACTGGACAGCAGCGGTTTACCCGTTAGCCGCAGTTGAAGACCTATTTGAAGCATGCGACCGCGCCAACGAAGTACAAAGCTTTGAAACCATAGTATTTTGTGACCCGCAAACCACCGCGCCAGAGCTTACCGCCACGCACGACTACCTAAAAGCATTACAAGCCAGTTTAGGCCGCTTTGTTTCCGGCTTAATTGCCTTGCCAGGTATCGACGACGCAACACAAACATGGTCACAGTATGAAACGGCCAGCATTGCGTTGCAAAACGGCATTGTCGCCGAATTGGTTGTACCCGTACCGCAATTGCACACTAACAACATTGGCGTATTAGCAGGCCGATTATGCGACAGCAGCGTTAGCATTGCCGACAGCCCAATGCGCGTAGCAACAGGCGCGGTTTTAGGGTTAGGCGCAGCGCCTACCGATAGCGCAGCCGCACCGCTAACACTTGCCACACTAGAAACCTTAGCCAACAACCGTTTAAGTGTGCCGCAATGGTATGCCGATTTTGAGGGTATTTACTGGGGCGACGCCACCACGTTAGACGCGAACGGCGGCGATTATCAATACTTTGAACATTTACGCAGCGTACACAAAGCCAGTCGCAAAGTGCGCGTGTTAGCTATTCGCCGCGTCGGTAATCGTGCGCTTAACTCAACGCCGAACAGCATCGAGTTAAACAAAAGCTACTTTATGAAGCCACTGCGCGAAATGAGCAAAAGCACCACCATTTTAGGCACGCCGTTCCCCGGTGAAATACAACCACCAGTCGAGGGTGACATTTTAATTGAATGGACCAGCAACAAAAGCGTAGTGATCTACATGGTAGTTCGCCCATACAACAGCCCGAAAGAAATTACCGTCAACATTTTATTAGATTTATCTAACGAGTTAGGAGCATAAACCATGCGTTTATCAGGAATGAATTTTAACGTTAACTTGGGCGACATCATGGTCCACGTTGACACAGCAACACTAAACATTACCGACAACAGCGCCGTCAGCCAAACCAGTGGAGTGCCAGACGGTTACGTTGATGGCGACGTATCAGCAAGTGGAGAAATTGCCGTCAATGCCAGCAACTTTAAACTGATCTCAAACGCGGCAAAAAAAGCCGGTTCGTGGCGCGGCATGAAAACCTTTGACATTTTATTTTATGCAAAAACAGCAAAAGACGAAATGAAAGTTGAAGCCTTTGGTTGCCGCATCAAGCTTAGCGACATTTTAGACATCGACAAAAAAGGCGGCAGCGCCTCAATGTTCAAAATACCGTTTGACGTAACCGACCCTGATTTTGTCAACATCAACGGCGTGCCATATTTGCGCCCAGAAGAAATCAAAAACATCCAACAGTAAAAAAGCAAAAGCTAGGAAAAAGTAAAAATGCAAAGTTTAAAGCAAACGTTAATCGCACAAGTTATCCGCGCCGAGGGTGGTTACAGTAACGACCCAAGCGACCGTGGCGGCGAAACCATGTACGGCATTACCAAAGCGGTAGCGCGAGAAAATGGTTACACCGGCCCCATGGCAGACTTGTCGTTTAACGTGGCCTTTGCACTTTACGAAAAACGCTATTGGCAACCGCTAAAGCTTGACCATATCGCTAGTTACCACGACGACTTGGCCGTGCAGCTGTTCGACTTTGGCGTACATTCGGGGATCACCAAAGCAGGCAAAACCCTGCAACAAGTGCTTAACGTGCTTAATCAGCAACAAACGCTTTATAGCGATTTAACCGCCGACGGTATTGTTGGCAGTAAAACCCTTGAAGCGTTAAAGCTGTTTTATCAGCACCGCCAAAAACAAGGGTTAGTGGTGTTATTTCAAGCCATTAAAAGCAAGCGCATTAGTTTTTGTATAGACATTGCACTAAAAGACCAAACGCAAGAGCGCTACCAATACGGTTGGTTAAAACGCATCGTAAATTTATAAGGGCAATAACATGGGCTGGTTTAGCAAAATAATAGGCACTGGTAACCCAATTGAAGCCATCGGCAAAGCAGGCGACGCGCTGTTTACGTCAGACGAAGAACGCGGCCAATTACAAAACGACTTAGCCGAAATAAAGCAAAAGCCGTTATTAATGCAAGCCCTTGCCAATGTTGCCGCCGCGAATCACCGCAGCAGTTTTGTTGCTGGTGGTCGGCCTGCATTGCTTTGGGTTGCCGCGCTAGGCTTGTTTGTGTTTTTTCCGGTTAAATTTGCCATTGGTGCATTTATTTGGGCGCAAGCGTGTTTGGCGCAAGACGTTATTTTAGCGTTTCCGTTTACCGGCGACAATATTATGGAACTTGTCGGCATGTTGCTTGGCTTAGCCAGTTTGCGCACCGTGGAAAAAATAAAAGGCGTAGCCAAATAATGAGCGATAAAAATCCAAGCGAATGGCACTTAAAAAAAGAAGTAAACCTTACGCACATTATATCAACGGCCATTGTCACTATTAGCGGGTTTTGGTTTATTTCGGGCATTGATAAACGCGTTGATTTAAACAGTGTTGAAATATTGCATTTACAAAAAATACGCGAAGAAGATCAAACCCGCAGCATGAAGCAGTTTGACAAAATAAACGCCAAGTTAGACCGATTATTAGAAAGCAAATAAAAAAAATTTAACAACACGTAACACTATCGAGGGTAAACACATGAAAAACAAAATTACATTAACCATTGCAGGCACCGACTTTAATTTTAGCATTGCCGTACAAGACCACAGCGCCTTTGTTGACAGCGCCGCGCGTGGTGAGTCAATGACCGCCGCAGCCCATAACTTTTGCATGCGCACTATTGACGCAAACCAAAAAGACGACTTTAAAAAATTACTGGAAGATTCGCCAGGCACAGAACTGCAGATAGCAGGCACGTTAAAAGCTGAATTTTCGCCCATTTTGGAAATTACCGTAAAAAAATAGAAGCGCTGATCGAATCAATTGAACAAAACGGCTTTGAACAACTGCTAACCATTCGCCGCCACTTGCTACCACACGAAGCCGACGACGAACACAGCCTAGCCAGAGCCGCATGGTTAATGAAAAGACAGCGAGAAGACCTAGAAAACATAGTAGTAAACGCCGTAAGTAAGGCATTTTCGGGCTAGTTTTTAACTAGTAAACCGATAGAAATAGGATAACCACGAATGCTACCAAAGCAATTAATGTTTACCGTTGGACTGATTGACCAAATAACTAAGCCTATTGCCAAAATAACCAAAGGCTTAAACGGGTTAACGTCTAACTACCAACAAGGCACCATGCAAATGGCGTCGGGTATTGCAGGTATTGCGGCCAGTGGTTACGCCTTAAAAAATGCGCTTATGCCTGCAATTGAAATGGACCGCGCACTAGGCGAAGTAAAAAGTTTAGGTGTGCGCGAAAGCGCCCTGAAACAATTGGCTGAAACCGCATCATTATTTTCAATTGAATATGGAAAATCGGCCACCGAGTTTGTTAGATCAAGTTATGACATACAATCAGCCATTAGCGGTTTATCCGACGCTGATTTATCCGCCTTTACGTTATCAAGCAACGTATTAGCCGCCGCCACCAAAGCCGACGCCGACACGATTACAAGCTATATGGGGGTTATGTATGGCATCTTTAAAAACCAAGCCATTGGTATGGGCAAAACCAACTGGGTTGAACAAGTAACGGGTATGACATCAACCGCCGTAGAAATGTTCAGAACTACCGGTGCGGGTATGTCAGGTGCATTTACTGCTATTGGCGCAGAGGCCACAAGCGCTGGCATTGGCATGAACGAACAAATGGCAATATTAGGCACATTGCAATCCACATATTCAGGCAGTGAAGCAGGCACAAAATACAGAGCCTTTTTAGCCGGAGTGGGTAAAGCACAAAACGCCCTCGGCTTAACCTTTACCGACAGCGCAGGACGAATGCTGCCCATGGTAAACATATTAGAAAAAATAAAAGGCAAATACGGCGACACCTTAGAAGTGGCCGAAAGTGACGAGCTAACTAAAGCGTTCGGATCCAAAGAGGCCGTTTCCACCGTTAAGTTATTAATGAACGACATCGACGGTTTAAACGGTTCAATAAAAGATTTAGGCAAAGTAAAAGGCATGGAACAAGCCGAAAAAATGGCCGCCGCCATGACTGACCAAAGCGAGCGATTAAGCCAAAGCTGGACAGCAATAAAACGTACTTTCGGAATGGCTATTCTACCCATGTTCAATAGCTTTGCTAGTTGGCTGTCTAGTGTTGGAAGTGACGTGGTGTGGTTTACAAAAACATTTCCAAATCTTACTAAATTCATTGGTTATACCACCGTTGCTATTATCGCCATGATTGCAGCAGGGGGGTTATTCACCTTAGTGATGGGCGCAAGCAAAATGGCAATGGTAGCGTGGGGCGTTGCCGCCATGTCATGGTCAGGCATTACCGCCGCATTAACACTTGGACTGTCAGGTTTACGGTCAGTATTACTTGCCGTAAATATAGCCATGTTTGCCAACCCAATTGGCCTAATTGTCGCGGGTATCGCCTTGGCGGTAGCTGCCGTTGCTGGCTTAATTTATTACTGGGACGACCTAAAAGCGTCAATGGGTGATGTTGGTTGGATAGATTTTCTACTGTTTCCATTAAAAGCGGCGTTAACGTTATTAAAAGGTTTTTTAAATGGGGTTATGTGGGTAATTGATCAGGTTGCAGGGTTTACTGGTTTAGATATCAATCTCAATTCATCAGGTACCATTGCTCCAAGTGTTGATGCGGTTGCCCCAATTAAATCACGTGTAGAAAACGGCGGCATAACTCAGCAAATATCAAACGCGAATCAACAAAAATCAACATCAATTGGCAACGTTAATGTTTACCCAGCCAAAGGTGAAACCAACTTTATGAACTTTGTGGAGATGCACGGCTAATGGCAATTTATATGGATTTACATATTGAAAACGGCGATGTCATGCTAGACGCAGGAAAAAACCCAACCTACTTAACCGACCGCAACGCCATAGCGCAAGACATAGTGCACGCGATTATAGAATCAGGCTTAGCGAAACTATTAGTTAGCGACCGTGGCACAGGCGTAGGCGCCGACACCCAAACCCGTATTAAATTATTGGTTGAAGACGATTTGCGCATTATGCCAGGCACAGTAACCGTGCAACAAAACGACATTAAAAAGGGCGAATGGTGGGTAAGCGCACAAACCATTGAATTTGGCACAATTAACACATTAGTAGGCGCATAACATGGCATTAGAAAACCCAAACATTGACTTTAAAAGCATTGTTGAAAACGCAGGCATACCCACAACAGAACAAGGGTGGAAAGACCTATTTAAAAACGACGTTGAAACCGCGGGCAGCATTATTGCTAACGACTCGCCATTTTCACCGTTTTGGCGATTAATTACTGCCATTGTTGCCAAGCCTGCAAACTGGATAGTAAACAAAGTCTTAATCGACACTATGTTGCCAAACCTGTTTTTACAAACCGCGACCGACAGCGCCTTTATTGAAGCAAAGGCGTGGGAGCATGACATTACCCGAAAAAGCGAACAAGCCGCCCAAGGCCATGTTGTTTTTTATCGCGCGGCAAGTACAGGACCAAGCTTATTAATTGCCGCTGGCACCGTAATACAAACCGACGAAATAAACGGCCAAGTGTACCGAGTGATCACAAATAACGACGTAATACTGCCCGAAAACCAGTTAAGCATTAACGTACCCGTAACCGCAGAATTTGACGGAGAAGATTATAATTTAGGCGCAGGATATTACCATATCTTACCATCAGCAGTTACGGGCATTGGTAGCGTAAATAACGACGCTGACTGGTTAACAACGCTAGGCGCTAATGCCGAAACCAACGACGAACTAAAGCTAAGAACGCGCAACGCTTTTACCGCTGCAGCGCCTTGGCACATTGACGCGGTTTACCGCGCCATATTAACCGAGCAAAGCGGCTTAAATACCGACAATGTTTATTTTGAACACGACGCGCCACGCGGCCCCGGCACAGCAAATGCGTTTATATTGTTAGACATTGGCGAACCCGCCGCGCAATTACTCAGCGACTTAAACGACTATGTTATGGCGAAAGGCTACCACGGCCACGGCGACGACTTACAAGTATTAGCCATGCCAAGCACAAGCGAAACCCTTGGCGTAACCATTTACCCGCATAACTACTTATTAGCGGAAGAAGTCACCGCGCTACTCGCCAATATTGACGACTTTATCCGCTGCGCGTTTCGTAAAAACAACAACTACACCGCCACCAAAACCACGCCAAACAGCCGTTTTAGTTTCAGCCGATTAAGCCAAGAACTACACCGCGAATTTAGCGGTATCGACTCAATAAACTGGGCACAAGGCGATATTACAAGCGCCAACAGCGTACCGCGCATTAATACCTTAACCATTACGGACGGTAACGCCTAATGATCGACTGGCAAAATATTACAAAAATGCCCTACTGGTTGGCAAAGCCTGCCAGTGAACTAGACAAATTACGCCAAGGCAGCGTGCTTTTTTGGCAGCGTTTCGCCGACATGCTGGCATGGCCAGCTAAACAGCTTGACCCCATGACCGCCGAACTAGCACTAGTGCACCTACTCGCATGGGAACGCGACATTAGCCAAATACCCAACGAAACTGAGCTAATGTACCGCACCCGCGTTAAATACGCCCTGCCATTTGCTAAAGGTGCAGGCAGCAAAAACGGCTGGCTTGATATGTTTGAAAAGCTTGGCATGCCGTGGATAACAATTGACGAGCGAATAAGCACCGTTGATTGGGATGTAGTGAGCCTGCAGTTATTAGATACGGACCTAGGCGCAAGGCAAAATTTAATAAATGCGCTGTGCCGCCAATACGGGCGCACAACTAGACGCTATGAATACGTAACTATTGCAAAACAACCATTAGCAGCACCACCAAAAAACTTTGATGGCGACAGCGATTACACCGTTGCCACAATTAACACCAATTTATTACCAGCAACCCGATTTATGACGATGGACAGCCATGCTGAATTTACCGTCGCAAATGTTAAACAGGAGTACTAAACCATGGCACAAGTTATAACCCTTGCAGGCGAAAAGTTATTTGCAACTAAAGCACAAGCAAACCAGCAGCTAGATATTGATACCTTTATTTTTGCCAACGTAGCAGGGCAAGACCCAGCCGCCGCAATTGATCGTAACGAAGGCATTCCAACTAACGCTATTGTGCATCAACAAAATGTGCAACAAACAGGCCGAATTAACGACAACGTAGTTGTTTACTCAACCGTGCTCGACAGCGTAACGGGCCCGTTCGAATTTAACTGGGTGGGTTTGTATTCATCTGTAAACCAAACATTAGTAGCCATTAGCCATGTACCAACTGTTGCCAAAACAATTACCGCGCCAGGCAGTGCCGGTAACACACTAAACCGTAACTTTGGTATTGAGTACTCTGGCATAGCCGACCTAGCAGGCATTAGCGTATCACCCGAAACATGGCAGTTAGACTTTACTGCACGTTTAAGCGGCATGGACGAACTAACCCGAAACTTAGCAAAAGATTTAAATGGCACTGATTCATTCATTGATAATGGTTTTAAAGTTGAATCGCGCAAAACCGAAAACAGCTTTAGCGTATTGGCGGGGGTTGGCTATGTAAATGGGTTACGTGTAGAACTTGAAGAAATGGTAATATTAACAGCATCAACTTACCCACAAAATATTTATGTAGACGCCTACTTTGATGGGGATGACTCAAGTGCTTGGAAGCCAAAGCACGGATTAAGGATAGTCAGCGACGAATTAACAAACTACATAGACGAAACAGGTAAGCAACACTACTTAGTGAAAATTGCAGAAGTAACGTCCACCGATGAAATTAAAGATTTACGAAATTTATTTAATGACTTTGCATTAATACGTACAGATATAACTACACTACAAAATGATTTAGAAATAGAAAAATTAAAAGTCACCACAAACAAAAACAACATTGAAGCGGAAAAGGAAAAAATAAGAGCGAATGAGAATAGTATAAGTGAGATTGGCCTTAACTTAGGTTCGGTTAAATCAACAGTAATAACACACGGTAATGACATTGCTGGGTTAAAAACAAATCAGCAGTCTGGTGTACTTGTGTTTCAAAATTATGCCCTGCTCGATGCCTACACACCTGTAGATGCTACAGAGCAGAAAGCGTCATATAAGGTAGTGAATGACCCTAACAGATCATTAAATGGCTATTATTACTGGGTAAGCGATAACACTTATGCTAAAGATGCATCCATAATTAAAAATGAGCTCGACTTGTCGAATACAAGTGACCCTGTGAGTGGTAGCGCCGTTTTAGGTTTTTCTGGTAAGCAAGTTCGCAGGTTAAGCTTAGCTGATATACAGACCGACAGTGTTAATCTGTTGTCCACGGTAGAGAATAGCGGTGCAGGGTCTAGAGCTGATATTGATATATTAAATGACAGTTTTACATATAGAAAGGAAAACGCTAATTACAGCTGGCTTACAATGGATGCATTTACACCCGATGTAACTAAAGTTGTTAATATTAACTTTTATGCTGAAGTTGATAATGACCTAGCTTTTCCTACTGTCAACGGGGTTAAAGTTATACTAACCGACGAAAATTCATTTTCAGGGAATTTTCAAGTTGAATTGATGGTACTCGTAGAGTCTGGAAAAGTTAGTTTATCATTCGATCCTGCCGAGTATTATAACCAATACGGGACAACACAGTTTAGAATAATTTTTAACAACTCCCCGATGCAAGCAGGCGATTATGTACAAGCGAAGATAATGAACTACAGAGTCACGCAAGATGTGACAAAAGCTCCATTTGATAACCTTGACGGCAATACAAGTAAAGAGCTATTTGAATCTGTAGATCGAAACTTTAGTAATGGTGTAAATCTCTCACGAGTAAGTAATGGTGATATAACAACACTTAGTGACATAGAAACATTAACTGAAAATGGTCCTATGACTGAGCTGGATATAGCTAATAATAGTTTTGTGTATACTAAAACGGGGGTGGGTAACTCGTGGATTGTTACAAATAAATTTACTCCATCTGGCAGCAATATTGTGACGATTAAGTTTGATGTAGTGTTTAGCAATATAGACTCTTATAAAGGGCTGCAATTAGTAGTAGCTGGAGGTACGAGAGCTACTGATTATTACAATATGATTGGAACCCCTATAACTGAAGATGGTTCAGTTACAGTGACGTTCGATCCCGCTTACTACACTGTCTACCATGGGCTAACAAGTTTTTATGTGTGGATAAATAACCAAACAGGTCAAACGTCTACAGAGACAGTTAGAGCAACAATATCTAACTTCAGAATATATGAAGCCAACGGTGCGGTTTCAGGTACGTATATAGATGGAGATAATGCAAAGCAGCTATTTGAAGCGACAGACTCTGCGATTGGAAATATAGATCAGAAAGTGGGTAGAACTCCGACTGTAACTGCTGCAGATGGAAAGAAATACGAAATAGGTGCTACTACAACAGGTGAAATAAAGCTGCTACCAATGGTGCCGACAAAAGCTGCGTACTTCGGTAACTCTCTGATATCTGGCTTTGGTGACAAGTTCGCGATGGCCTCGTCTGCGATAACTAATGGTTACTACCAGCTAATTAACAACTACATACTCACACTAAACCCCCAGTTTACAGCTACAGGTCAGAGCGCATCCGTGATAGAAAACATAGCAAGTCCAGAGCATGTCGCAGCTAATGTACAGTTATACGTAACAGATAAGCTTGACGGCGATGAAACACTAGTTGTAGTCCAGCTTGGTGATAACGTTAGTGCAGGCGCTATTGATAACTGGCCTTTCATGTGTTTATCGATACTACAAGCTATCAGAGGAAAGTGCCCGAACGCGAGGGTCTTCTGGATGGGTATGTGGTACGGAGGATCAGTTAAGTACGATGCCATAATAGCGGCGTGCGAAGCTACGGGCAGTACATTTGTTAATATCGGAGCTTTACGCAATATAAGTGGATCTATGGCCAGTATCGGAGATTTAATCAATAGAGGCAGTGAAACTAGGGTGCTAGAAAACGTGACCTCTGTGACTGAGAACTCACCTACAGAGATAGTATTTGATATGGCAGGTAGAACCATAACCATGCCAGTGTCCAGCTACTCCCTTTCTGGAAGTACATTAACATATACTGGTAATTACTATGTGATAACCACAGGCGGAGTTGCATCACACCCATCTGATTATGGGTTCAGGTTAATAGCTAATAAGTTTTTGTTAGAATCTCAGATTACAACTAATGAAGCAATTTATAGCAATTAATATACAATTCGAAGTGTTCAATTTTACTAAAACGCTGCGGCTAACTTAACAATTTAAAAAGACCATATGCTAACCCTAAATACAATTAACATTAGCCTAAAATCACTTCGCATCACCGCAAGCCAAGAACTTGCGAGTGAAGACGCAAGCGGCCAAAGCTCAAGCACCGACGTAGCCGAGACGGGCACGAAAGCAAAAACGCTCAGCGTTAGCGGTTACATACCGTTTAACAATGCCGAAAACTTGTCGCAATTATTCGACTTGGCCGAAGCATTAGAAAACGGCTCGCGCGTTATTTATCGGGTAAGTAACCACACGGCCAGTGCACTAGGTATTAAACAAGTGCGCTTTAGCAGCAAAATTGAAGCGGTTGAACAAGAAACAACGCGCCAGTGGCGCATAAGTTTTGCCTTAACCGAACACCGTTCAGTGCCCGAAAAGGTAGAAGAACGCCAACCCGAAACCACCGCCAACGTACAAGGCGGCGACGCTAATTTTTCTTTCGCCAATATTCAACAAGGGCTAGAAGAAAACTTTAATAAACTACGCACAGGCACAGCATAATGAGCCAAACCAACGCACGTTTTATTGCCAAAGCTTATGTAAACGCTAAACCCGTAAACATAAAAAACCATTGGGTTGTGCTGCAAGCGAAAACCCCTGGTACTTGCCAACTAACCGTGCAAAAAAGTGCTGATCAAACCTTTAACCAATTTGGCCAAGTGGCCCTTGATTTAGGTTGGGGTAATATGATTGACCGTGTGTTTTTTGGTTACATTGAGCGAGTAATGCCAAGCGAAAATGGTTTTGTTACCTTGTTCTGCCGAGAACTGGCCGCCGCGTTAAGTTTTAATTTTAACGTCATGTTAAGACACCCAACACTGAAACAAGTATTAGACGAACTGGGCAAACAAAGTGGCCTTGAATTTGTGGTGCCAGAAAAGGCATATGCGCAAACGTCAATACCGTGTTTTTATTATGACGGCTCAGGTTATGGCCTATTAGACAATATTGGCCGCGCTTATCAAATTAAAGACTTTATCTGGCAACAACAGGGTAACGGTAAAATATTTATTGGCAGTTATGCCGACTCGTTCTGGGCAGATAAACCGATACAAATACCGCTAAATTTAATGACCGGACACCAAGCAGGCAACACCGCAACTATGGCAGCCGCGCCAATGATCCGACCTAACGTGCTTGCTAATAATCAGCGCATTGAAAAAATAGAATTTAAAGCCACCACAATGGAAATAACTTGGTAACGCCAATATGGAAAAAGTGATCAACAGAATAATAAAACGCCTATTGCCAGAGCTAACCGCAAGTTTACACTTGCCACGGTTAGCCAAAGTGGTGGCCCTGCCAGAGCTGCCAGAGCAAAACGGAGAACGTGCAAGCGATGCGTTTTACCCACGCTACGCGGTAGACGTGCAATTACTCGACGAAAACGGCACCGCCACCAAAGCCAAAGTTTTACAGGCCGTGCCATTACCATTGCCAGGTGCAGGCAACAAAGCAGGCCGACTAGAGCCGCCAACCATTGGCGCCATTGTAGAAATAGCCTTTGCTTATGGCAGGCCCGACAAACCTTTTATTCGAACAGTGCTACCGTTCGGCTTTGACCTACCGGCCATAAAAGAAAAAGAAACACGCGTACAAACGCGCGACGGTGTTTACCAGCACATTGATGAAACCGGCAATATTGAAAGTAAAACCGACGAGTCAATGGCAGAGATTATCGGAAAATTAGCAACGTTAGAATGTAAAACGCGTACCGTTACCGCAAGCATTGAGCAAAGTCATAAAAGCCCAAAAACATGGTTGGGATCAGATGGCGAAAATGTATTAAAACTTTTGTCAGAATTAATGGCCACAGTAACCGAACTGGCAACCACATGCGCACAGCATAAGCATTTAGGTGTAGCAACAGGCACAGGCAAAAGCGGCGTACCAGATAAAGCCGGAGATTTTAACGACCAAAGTAGTGAAGCAACCGCACAAAAAGAAAGACTCGATCCAATAACTAAGGCTGGTGAATAATGGCGTGCAAGATAGCGGTATTAAAAGACAACTTAGGAAAAAAACGAAAGTTCGATTGTCTCAAGGCATACAACGTTACTGATTCGCTTGGTGCGGCAGTTGAACCTGTTGGCGGTCATTATCTTGTGTTGGTAATATTGGACCGCGATAAAGATGATGCTGATATAATATCGCTAACATCGCCTTGGGTAATCATAAACCCTACATTTGACGCCAGTGACGAAGATTCATCACCATACATAAGTCATCCTGAGTTTGATAGAAAATTCAATGTAGATTTATCTAATTTATCAATCACAGATGACAGATTAGAAGTTAACATGTCTGTCATTAGCGAGCTGATAGTGGAGCGAGATAATGCCTAGATTAGCGCTTGTTGGTGATGAACATGACGGAGATCATGATTATTTAGATAGTGATTTGTGGTGGGCTGCCGAGTCTCAAACTGACTATGGCGCACCCATAAAGGCGCTATGTAAGGGTAATATCGGTTTCGTCAACTTGTCAGGTAATACGCCTAATGGTTATGAGATTGACTCGATAGACAGCATTTATGACGGGAAGAATCACAATAACTTACCCGTCTTTAGTGGCCTAAAAACATTATCACCAAATGGCGTAATCAGTAACTTTTTACTTACTGATCCTGTTGGTTATCAAAATGCTTTTTTAGAGTCTGGCGCAGACAATGTACTAATTAAAAATTTCTATTTGAAACCATCGGCTAGCCCGTCATCCCACATGTATGCAATGTATTTGTACAGCGCATCAGTTAACAGGGTTGTAAGAAATTGTGTTATTGACGCTCGCAATATCGGTCAAAGCACATTAATAAGAACAGGTTACAATCGGCCTTTTAACGTAAGCAATTACGTCATCTTTGGTGGTGGCGTTAACTGTGCAGGCTCCGCAGGCATTCAGAACTATATCAACGGATTATCTTATAACTCAACAACATCAAATTATGATGCAACAACGGAAAAAACAAATGCTGCATCAGAAGATAATACAGGCTCCGTAGGTTGGACCGGATACAATGGCGGAGAGCTAGTTGATCCTGAAAATGAAGACTTCAGGACCAAAAAAGATTCACCTTTAGCTGATGATGGTAATGGTAATGGTGGGTTTATTGGTGCATTTTTAGAAAAAAGTAGCACACCAAACGAAAGCTATAATTTTTCAGCAATCATAAATCAACAAATAAAATTTAGCGGCACAACGAATAAAACCGGCAATGCTAACGCGCTAATAGCACAAAATTACCAAGCTAACTCGTTAACAACAAAAACCATAAATTACGCAATTAACCAAAAACAAGTTGTAAGCCTAAACAGCAATACAATAAAAAGCGCGAACCTAAACAGCGTTATAGCTCAACATTATCAAAAAACCGCCACGGCCAACAAACAAAATAATGCCACAGGCGCGATCACACAAACGGTTTTATTAATGGGTTATTTCAATAACTCAACAATTGAAACGCATCAATTTAGCGCCAACATAACCATAAACCCAAACATTAGCGCAGCGCTAACCAAGCAAAACACACTTGGTGGCGACGTAAAACAGACGCAAGCACTAGCCGCCACCGCAACTAAAACCGCAACACTACAAAGCAATTGTTTTTACCAGGTAACGTTAAGCGGCCAAAGCACAAAACAAACAAATATTAGCGGCCTGATAAATCAAACCGTTCAACTTAACGCATTATTTATCAATACTGCCGCCCCGATACATTTACGCCTATTTCGTATTGACGGCCAAATAGCGTTTCAACGATTTAACGGCGCAATAGCAAAACAACGATTTAACGGAGCATTAACCTAATGTCATGCGAGCAACTATACCAAGAAAGTGATCAAGAATTTTTAACGGCACTAACAACAGGTGAATCAGCGGCCGACTTCAGTGCAGCAAAATACGAACTATTCGAACAGTTCGCCCAAACACCGTTTCTAACCAAAACACTAGGCAACGGCATAGTAGTCATTGGTGACGAATTTAAAACAACAATCAACAAAAGCGAACTGCCAAAAGCAGGCACGTTTTACCACCAGTTCACCCTAAGTAATCAACTAAACCAAGAGTTACCGCCAATATTTAGCGGCTCTGTCAAAATTAAGGAAGTCAGATAATGCCTTTAACTACCGCAACAAAAAACATAATGCTTGACGCAATAACGCCCGATTCAATTAAATTACACTCAGGCGACCCAACAGCCGCCGGAACAGCTAACGAAATTTCAGGAGCAACAGCTGCATGCACATACGCAGCTGCCGCCAGTGGCGAACGCGACCTAAGCGCAACCCTAGAAATTGACGTACCGCTAGGGGCAACAGTCAGTCATTACACAGTTTGGCAAGGTGAAACATTACGCGCCTACCACCAGTTCGACAGTAATCCAGAAACATACGCCAACGCAGGCAAAGCAAAAGTAACCAGCGCAAAAATATCATTGCCCGACGTCTAACGTGCCAGGTTAAACACTACGTTTAACCAAGCCAAGCAACAAACAAAAAGCCCAGCAAATTCGCCGGGCTTTTTTACGCCTAAAACCCACCAACCCACACAAAAACACACCCCATACAACGCAATATAAACACCATAGGCAAACATTAAATAAAAACAACCACAGCCACGAATAAAGCAAATAAACACCACAGAGCAACGCCCAAGCGCTTTAATGACGTAAAACAACACCACACAGAAACTATTTGACGAAATCCGCACTCTTCCACTCCCTCCTGCGCGCTATTTGTCATTAATTTTTTACAGTTTTTGATTACTACAGTTCTAAACGCTAGGCCGCGTAGTTACTAAGCCTTTGTGATGATCGAAAAAATGAAAGGATCGAAACAAATTACACTAAAATGAAATAATAGGATCGAATTAAGTGCGCTATAAAAATAAACATCTTTGATTTAAAAGGGTTTTTGTAGTTTATGTGAGGATCGAAAAGAAAGCATGAAAAACAAAGGTAAAATAAAAGCTATATAAAACAGCAGTGTAGCAAAAAATAAAATGAAATAAAAAAAGTGTAAACGATCAAATAAAAAGACAAAGAAAAAAGCAGGTAAATAAAAAACAGCCGCCGCCACTTTGTCGCCACTAAAAAGAAAAGCCCTTTGCAAGATATTGATTGCAAAGGGCTTTATGTGGTGGAGCGGGGGGGAATCGAACCCCCGTCCAAAAAACCTACATCCTCGGTACTACATGCTTAGTCGATTATTTGTTTAACCAATTAGACGCCAACCGACAGGCTTCGTCATGGTGAGCTTAATACTATTTCGCGGTTCAGCCTTAAGCGTGCTTCCCTCGCTATCCTATTTGGGGTGACCATCGATCCTCTAAACAATAGGAGAATTTTTGAGGCGATGGCTAGCCTAAGCGGCTAGTGCGAACGTTTCGTCGTTTGCAATTATAGTTTTGCGGCTTTTTACGAGGCCAACCGCCCCTCGGCATGCACCTTGGGTTTCGTGAATCTTGTCGAATCCTAGATCCGCCCCAAAGTTTAACTCTTTTTCTATAAGCTAATGTTAGCCTATAAAACGTATTGTACAGCGCTTAGATTAAATAGACAACGTGGTATTTTTTAACCAGTTATCGCTCTAAGTTTTTATTTTTCATGATACGGCCTTTATCAACAGCCCATTCACGATCTTTAATGTCAGCGCGTTTGTCATGATCTTTTTTACCTTTACCTAGATAAAACTCAAGTTTTACCCAGCAGGCTTTCCAGTACATTGCTGTAGCAATGAGTGAATAGCCATCGCGGTCAACGGCACCAGCAAGCACATCCAGCTCTCGACGATTTAGCAGCAGCTTGCGCGAACGGTTAGGATCACATACAACATGACTTGACGCGGCGTTCAGCGGCATAATTTCTGCGCCCACTAAATAAGCTTCACGGTCTTTTACAAAAACATAACAGTCAGATATATTGACCTTTCCACTGCGTATGCTTTTAATTTCCCAACCTTGTAAGCTCATACCTGCTTCAAACTTGTCGGTTAAGTTATAGTTATGACGCGCTTTCTTATTCAGAGCGATAGTATTACTGCTTGTTGATTTTTTTTTCTTTGCCATTATATTTCCATTCTGTTTACTACCAAAAATAGCAATCGCCAACATTATACGGAGTATTGTTGTTATTTAAATGGCTTATTTATCATTTTTGCCAATAATGTGTTTTTTAAAGATATTTGCTATGATAGCGCCCTTGAGAATTGGAGGGTGAATGCCAAAAATAAGCCGTAGTGCATTAGTGATGCACAGTGTAGAAGATATGTATTATTTAATTAATGATGTGCTTGCCTACCCAAAATTTTTACCAGACTGTAGTGATAGTAAAATTATTGCCCAAGATGAGCACTCGATGACTGCAGCGTTGTTGGTATCTAAAGGTGGTTTAAAAAAGTGGTTTACCACGGAAAATATTTTGATCAACAATCAAGAAGTAAAAATGAATTTAGTTGATGGACCATTTAAACAGTTGGTTGGTGGTTGGCAATTAAAGGCGTTGTCTGATGACGCTTGTAAAATTGAATTGAATTTAGATTATGAGTTTTCTAATAAAATGTTTGATTTAGCCTTTGGCCGTGTGTTTAATCATTTAGCCAATAATATGGTCCAAGCTTTTACGCAGCGAGCTAAAGAAGTATACGGTTAGCACCTGTTAAATAAGTACAATAAAGCTTTAACTTAGTATGAGTGAAGATGTGATGAATGAAGATAATGACGTATTAGAACAGCTAACTATTGAAGTGGTTTATGGCACACCAACACGACAGGAAATTATCAGTTGTCAGGTTGGGCCTAATACAACCATAGAACAAGCGATTTTATCGTCAGGCATTATTGAAGAGTTTCCCGAGATAGACCTAGCGGTTAATAATGTTGGCATTTGGAATCGTGCGGCGAAGTTAACCGATATGGTCAAGGATTTAGATCGTATTGAGGTTTACCGCCCCTTACTTGCTGATCCTAAAGAAGTACGTAAGCGCAGAGCGGAAAAGGCGAAAGAGGAAGGGCGTGCAGACAAAATTACCGGTGGTCGAGTTGATCCACGTAGAAGCAAGGCGGGCGAATCCTCATAACGAAACTTTTACTTCACGATAATCTGCTAATAAAAAAGCATGGCTATAAATAGACATGCTTTATATTCAATTTGAACTTTATCTCACACTTAAACTGACTTTAAAGAGTGACAATGTTCACTGAGAACTTTTGTTTAACTAATGATTCAATCTAGTTAATCATAGGTACATAATAACTTTCAGGTAATTCAAAATCACCTTCAGCATTAACAACTTTATTATCATCAAAGGTGATAGTAAATTGTTTTTTTGCGTCAAATTCTTCACTTTTACCCGACTTAAAACGATAAACATAGTGCCAAATGTTTTTGTTGAAGGTGTCTTCAACTACTGGGCTACCTAAGACAAATTTAACTTGCTCTTTTGTCATGCCAATTTGAAGTTTATCAATGTCTTTTTGTTCTAGATAGTTACCTTGTGGAATATCGATGCGATAAACCCAGCTTGAACAGGCTGAAACAGATAGGGCGATAACAATAGCTAATACTCGAAACAACATGGTAATTATATTTATCCTTTTTAGTTTGAACGGGGATAATAGCGAAGCGGGCTAAGAGATACAAAATAATTTTTAGTTTATTTCACCCGCTTGCTGCAATTTGCTTTATCCGGCAAGTAATTCTTGCGCGTTGGCCAAGCTATTTTCGGTAATTTTATCACCGGCGAGCAAACGGGCAATTTCTTGGACGCGGCCATCGCTAGAAAGTTCCGTCACTGTGGTTTCTGTGTGTTCTCCGTCAGTTAATTTAGCCACAAAAAGCTGTTGATGGCCTTTGCTGGCAACTTGCGGGAGATGAGTAACACAAATCACTTGAGTGTTTTTAGCCAGTTGTTGTAATTTTTTACCGACCATTGCAGCGGTAGGACCACTAATACCCACGTCAACTTCATCGAATATCAAGGTTGGGGTAATAATTTTATCGGCGAGAATTACTTGCATGGCTAAACTTATTCGAGAAAGCTCACCACCTGAAGCAACTTTATTCATCGCTTCGAGAGCTTGTCCTGGATTTAAACTGGCAAGGTAGCTAACACTGTCGTTACCATTCACCGATAAACTTTGATTTTTATCTTGGTAGATGTCGATGAAAAACTTGCCGTGTGGCATATTTAACTCCGCCATACTTTTACTGATCAGTTTACTGAGTTTTACCGCGGCTTTACTTCTTGACTCTGACAATGACTGTGCGGCTTCTTGATATTTTTGTTTTGCCGCATCGATATCATCATTAATTTGTACTAAGCGTGTTTCATCAGAGCTAAATAATGCTAACTCTTGTAATAGTTGTTGATGGAAGTCAGCCAAGGCATTAGGCGCCACTTGGTGCTTTTTCGCCAATAACACCGCTGTAGAATAACGTTCTTCAATTAACGAATAAGCTTGCGGGTCTAGTTCAAGACATTCGTAATAATGTTTGATTTCTTGGCTGGCGTCTTCAACTTGAATCAAGGCTTCGTTTAGCTGCTCGGCTATAGCTTTTAAAGCAGGGTCGTAGTTACCTAAGGATGCGATTTGTTCGCTACTGTGGCGTAAACCATCAACCACGTTAAACTGTTCATCCTCTGATAATTGCTGCACAGCGATTAACGTTTGGCTTAATATATGTTGGCCATTGCTTTGGCGCTGATAATCAACTTCTAAGCTTTCAAATTCATCAGGCTGCAATGAAAACTCATTCAGTTCATCGACTTGATATTGAAGTAATTGTTGTTTGGCTTCACGCTGTAGCTTGCTTTCTTGCAATAGTTTAGCTTCTTGGCTGAGTTCACGCCATTGATGATAATAATACTTTACCGCATCAAGTAAATGTTGATGGCTGGCATAAGCATCAAGAATATTTCGTTGTTCGTGTGCTTTTACAATTAGCTGATGGTCATGTTGACCATGAATATTAATCAGTAATTGCCCAATTTCTTTTAATTGTGCTAATGGTACTTGGCTACCATTAATATAAGCTTTTGATCGGCCTTCAGCAGAAATTACCCGACGAAGAATACATTCATTGTCGAGCAACATGTCGTGTTTTTTTAACCACTTTTTTGCGAACTTATTATCGGCAGTATCGAAGGTGGCGGCCAGTTCAGCTTTTTTACAGTTAGGTCTGACAACATTGGTTACGGCGCGATCGCCTAAGCAAAGGCCTAAGGCGTCAATGGCAATCGATTTACCGGCACCGGTTTCACCAGTAATGGTGGTCATGCCTTGTTGCCAATCAATGTCGAGTGAACGCACAATGGCAAAATTTTGAATGTTGAGTTGCAATAACATAGTTGTCTCACTATTTTTATCGCACTGATGTGCGATTAACGTGTAATAACCAAAAAAACCAGATACTGTTAATTTATACAGTATCTGGTTTTTTTTCAAGCTATGTTTGTAATTTAATTTATATATTTTGGCTTATAGTTTGAAAAAGTAAAAATAAGCATAGGAAAATTATACATATATATTGTTGTTTAAATCCTCAGTTTAATTTAATTTCAGCAATATATATCTTCTGTTTATTTATATGTAGTATAACCTTTGAGGTGGTAACTCGACTGCTCGTCTTATGAATCAGCCTAGAGCTCTTTCTTATTGCACATTTATGCATGGCTTAAGTTCAATGCCTAGAATGGAGAGTCAATGGTATAGCAGTCAATATCAATGATGGCACTTATGCCCAACTACCATTTACTTGATATATCTGATAGACACAGTTGGTGGAATTCATCCATCAAATTTATTCAAATTATATGCGTAGGTTAGTCGCTTTTTAACCCCTGAATACATTGAAATGATGTACTACTGGTATAACTTAATAGGTATGAAAATAGTATGAACCAACACAATATATACTTATTCATGGCTGCAACAGCCATGTTATTGGCAGCACCGATTTTGCAGGCGCGTGACGTTTATGTCTAACCGCACGGTGTCGACTCTAATGCGGGCACTAAAGCGCATCCGGTTGCCAGCATTACAGCCGCGCGTGATCTACTGCGCCAGTCAGGTAAGCTTGGTGTCGAGTCTTGCGAAGTAATTATTTCAGCGGGCGTGTATCGTTTGAAAGAACCGATCACTTTCACACCCGCTGATAGTGGCACTGAGCTTTATCCAGTAACCTATAAAGCAGAGGAAGGGCTGAAAGTCGTATTAACAGGCGCACAAACACTTACTCCTGATTGGAAGCGTTGGAAAGACGGTATTTATCGCACAAAGGTTGGAGAAGAAAATACCATAGATCAATTAATCGTGAATAACCGTCGTCAGATTATGGCACGTTACAGAAAATTAGTAGAGTTTGTTACCCCAACCGAGTTTATTTCGTAAGACATTAAAGTAGTCGTGATCTAAAGGATGAATTAAGCGTAAAGTGAACTCGCTTTTTTTAATGATAACTTCATCACCAGGCATTACCGCTAAAATAACATGGCCGTCGCAGCTGACTTGTAAATTTTCATAGTTTTCATTGGCCAGCTTTAATTTAATTTCGCTGTTACCGTCAACCACAATAGGGCGACTGGTTAAGGTATGAGGAAACATTGGCACTAATGACAGCGCGTTTAAATTTGGTGTTAAAATAGGACCACCGGCTGACATTGAATACGCGGTTGAGCCGGTAGGCGTTGAAACTATCAAACCGTCAGAGCGTTGACTGAACATAAAGCAATCATCAATATACACTTCAAACTCTATCATGTTGGCGACTTTACCCGCATGTAATACCGCTTCGTTTACCGCACTGTTTGAGCTTTTAAGTTTGCCATGACGATACACTTCGGCTTCGATAATAAAGCGTTGCTCCGCACGTGACTTACCTTTTAAAATAGCTTCTAGTGGGGTTATTAAGTCATCAGGTGACAAATCCGTAAGAAAGCCTAAGTTGCCACGGTTTACGCCGATAACACCGACGTTATAGCAAGACAGAACACGTGCAGCGCCAAGCATATAACCATCGCCGCCAATAACGATAGCAAGATCGGCTTGTTCACCAATTCTGGTAAGCGATGCTGTAGTGATACCGTCAATATCAATCGATTGGGCAACGGAGTTTTCTACTAACACTCGATAGCCTTGTTCAGATAAATACTGTTGTAAAGCTTCTATAGTAGCGGTGGCACCTTCATGATTAGGTTTTCCGATTAAGCCAATGGTTTGGTATAAATTACTCATACAGTGCTTATATAATATGGAATGTAATTGAGGACTATCAGCAGTTTCGCGCTATTTTACTCGCTTGTAAAGTTGACTTTTTCCCAAATGATTCACTTTTGTGCTTGAATCATAAAAACAAACCCCCATAATTAGCAGTATTGTGTTTTTCCTATTTTGAAATTTAAGATCTATTTTGGAGTTTTTCATGGCCAACGAGTCAACAGAAAATAAAAGTGCTGAAGAGATAGCAGCAGATAAATTAGCCGCTGAAATTATTGAGCAAGCTGAAGAACAAGTGGAAGTGCAACATGAGCATGCTCACGAAGTTTTGAGTGAAGAACAAGAAAAAATTAATGAGCTTGAGTTAGCATTAGCTGCAGCTAAGTCTACGGTAGCGGATCAAAAAGATTCAGTGATCCGTGCAAAAGCTGAAGTTGATAATGTTCGTCGTCGTGCTGCGCAAGATGTTGAAAAGGCACGTAAATTTGCTTTAGAGAAATTTGCTGCTGAAATGTTAACTACCGTTGATAATCTCGAGCGTGCGTTACAAAGCATCGACCGTGATGATGAGCGTAATACCGGCATTATTGAAGGTATTGAATTAACTTACCAAGGTTTATTAGCGTCTTTAGAAAAATTCGCGATTAAAGCGATTGATCCACAAGATCAACCATTCAACCCTGAATTACATCAAGCAATGTCAATGCAAGAAGTTGAAGGTGTTGCTGCTAATACCGTTATTGCGGTAATGCAAAAAGGCTATGAGCTAAACGGCCGCTTAATTCGCCCTGCAATGGTGATGGTGTCAAAAGCTAAGCCAAGTGTCGATGCTACGGCTTAACACTTGTTGAAGAGAAAATAAAAACCAGACCAATGTCTGGTTTTTTTATGCCTTTTTTTTGTCTAGAACGAGATTATTAATCTGCTTAATTGGTTTTAATAAAGAGTGGCAGAAATAAAATTTAACATTTTTTAGTTTTTTTCGATAAAAATAGTTGAAAAGACTTTTTCCTGCCCCCACTAACTGTTCATCGAAAGATTTAATCTTTATTTTTAACATTATAAGTATTCGGAGATCCTAAAGATGGGCAAAATTATTGGTATTGACCTAGGGACAACAAACTCTTGTGTTGCTGTACTAGATGGTGGTAAAGCACGTGTAATTGAAAATGCTGAAGGCGATCGTACAACGCCATCAATCATTGCTTACACCGAAGAAGGCGAAACATTAGTTGGTCAACCAGCTAAGCGCCAGTCTGTGACTAACCCTAAAAACACCTTATTCGCTATTAAGCGCTTAATTGGTCGTCGCTTTGAAGATGAAGAAGTTCAACGCGATATTAAAATTATGCCATTTGGCATTGTTAAAGCTGACAACGGTGATGCTTGGGTTACGGCACGTGATAAAAATATCGCACCTCCACAAGTTTCTGCTGAAGTATTAGCAAAAATGAAAAAAACAGCCGAAGATTATTTAGGCGAAAAAGTAACTGAAGCAGTAATTACTGTTCCGGCTTACTTTAACGATTCACAACGTCAAGCAACTAAAGATGCAGGTCGTATTGCCGGTCTTGATGTTAAGCGCATTATCAACGAGCCAACGGCTGCTGCTCTTGCTTACGGCATGGACAAGCAAGAAGGCGACAAAGTTGTTGCGGTATACGATTTAGGCGGTGGTACATTTGATATCTCTATCATCGAAATTGATGAAGTTGAAGGCGAGCACACATTCGAAGTACTTGCGACAAACGGCGACACTCACTTAGGTGGTGAAGATTTTGATAACCGTTTAATCAATTACCTAGTCGCTGAATTCAAAAAAGATCAAGGCATGGACTTAACGCAAGATCCATTAGCAATGCAACGTTTGAAAGAAGCAGCTGAGAAAGCGAAATGTGAACTTTCTTCTGCACAACAAACAGACGTTAACTTACCGTACATCACTGCTGACGGTTCAGGCCCTAAGCACATGAACATCAAAGTAACACGTGCTAAGTTAGAGTCTTTAGTTGAAGACATGGTTAAAGCAACCCTAGAGCCGCTTAAACAAGCGCTTAAAGATGCAGACCTTTCAATCAGTGATGTAAACGATGTTATCTTGGTTGGTGGTCAAACACGTATGCCAATGGTACAAAAAGTTGTTACTGAATTTTTCGGTAAAGAGCCACGTAAAGATGTTAACCCTGATGAAGCTGTAGCTGCCGGCGCTGCGATTCAAGCGGGTGTACTTTCTGGTGATGTAACTGACGTACTTCTTTTAGATGTTACGCCATTATCATTAGGTATTGAGACTATGGGCGGCGTGATGACGAAAGTTATCGACAAAAACACCACTATCCCAACTAAGCAGTCTCAAACATTCTCAACGGCTGACGATAACCAAGCTGCTGTGACTGTACATGTTGTGCAAGGTGAGCGTAAGCAAGCTTCAGCAAACAAATCTTTAGGTCAGTTTAACCTTGAAGGTATTGACCCAGCACCACGTGGCACACCACAAATTGAAGTAACTTTCGATTTAGATGCTGATGGTATCTTGCACGTAACGGCAAAAGATAAGAACACTGGTAAAGAGCAAAAAATTACCATTAAAGCTTCTTCTGGTTTATCAGATGATGAAGTTGAACAAATGGTACGCGACGCAGAAGCAAATGCTGACGAAGATGCAAAATTTGAAGAGCTTGTTCAAGCGCGTAACCAAGCTGATGGCATGGTGCACGCAACACGTAAGCAAATTGAAGAAGCGGGTGACGACTTACCAAGCGAAGACAAAGAGAAAATTGAAGCAGCATTATCTGAACTTGAAGTTGCCCTTAAAGGTGATAGCAAAGAAGAAATTGATGCTAAATCTCAAGCCGTTATAGAAGCTTCAGCTAAGTTAATGGAAATTGCTCAAGCGAAAGCACAAGCACAAAATGGCGCACCTGAAGGAGAAGCTCCTGAAGCTGATTCAGCAGGCGGTGATGATGTTGTTGATGCTGAGTTTGAAGAGGTTAAAGACGACAAGTAGTTAATTGTTTGATTGTCTCTGTATCGCTCAATAGCAGCGTTGGACATGCTGACATACCTTTGTATGCTCCGCGTGTCTGTCTTGCTCTAGAACGATACAGTAACAATTTAAAGGTTAAACTTTGTTGTTGAGTTCAAACAATTAAAGCGTCGATAGCCATCGGCGCTTTATTATGTCAAATAGTAATGAAATGTTAGTTAATACACGATGGTAATTTGCTTGGATTTTTAATGTTTTAAAGCAGTTTTTTGAAGCGTCTAAGTAAGAAGTTAAACAAATTAGTATCCACCAATTTGAAGTAAAGAAATAAACCTATGTCAAAACGCGATTATTATGAAGTGCTAGGTGTGTCAAAAGATGCAGCTGAGCGCGATATCAAAAAAGCTTACAAACGTTTAGCAATGAAATATCACCCAGATAGAACACAAGGTGATAAATCAAAAGAAGAACAGTTTAAAGAAGTTAAAGAAGCTTATGAAATATTAAACGATGATCAAAAACGCGCGGCGTATGATCAATACGGTCATGCAGCGTTTGAACAAGGTGGCCATGGTGGCGGCGGTGGTTTTGGCGGTGGTCAGGACTTTGGCGATGCCTTTGGTGATATTTTTGGTGACATTTTTGGCGGCGGTGGTCGCGGTCGTGGCGGTCAATCTCGTCAACGTCGTGGCAGCGATTTACGCTACAATCTTGACCTTAGTCTTGAAGAAGCGGTTAAAGGTAAAACCTTAGAAATCAAAGTGCCTACCTTTGTCAGCTGTGAGCCTTGTGATGGCAGTGGCGCTAAAAAAGGCACCAGTGCAAAAACCTGTTCAACTTGTCATGGCCATGGTCAAGTGCAAATGCGTCAAGGGCTGTTTGCTGTACAACAAACTTGTCCAACATGCTCTGGTCAAGGTAAAGTTATTTCAGACCCTTGTACTTCATGTCGTGGTAAAGGTCGAGTTGAGAAGAATAAAACTTTATCGGTTAAGATCCCACCAGGTGTTGATACCGGCGATAGAATCCGCTTATCAGGTGAAGGTGAAGCGGGCGAGCATGGTGCACCAGCGGGTGACCTATATGTACAAGCCAATGTGCGTGAACATAAGATATTTGTTCGTGATGAAAACCATTTATATTGTGAAGTGCCTATTAGCTTCACAACGGCTGCGTTAGGCGGCGAAATTGAAGTACCGACACTTGAAGGTAAGGTTAAGCTGAAAATACCAAAAGAAACGCAAACGGGTAAAATGTTCCGTTTACGTGGCAAAGGTGTTAAATCAGTACGCAGCCATTCAACCGGTGATTTAATGTGTAAGGTTGTGATTGAAACGCCGGTAAGTTTATCAGGCGATCAAGCAGACTTATTGCGTCAGTTAGAAGAAAAAATGGGTAAAAGCACCAGTAAGCATAGTCCAAAAGAAACCGGATTTTTTGACGGTGTAAAAAAATTCTTCGATGATCTTAAAAGCTAAGCTAATTCGACAGTAACAGTACAATAAATCCCGCACTAGGCGGGATTTTTTATATTTGAACAAGCTATAAAATGAGGTGAGCTAACAAAATTGCTTCAACTCTATAGCTTTTATGCTTTGCTGAAAATTTCCCTCAGCTTATATATTGAGAACGTCTTTATGAAAAAATTGTTTATTGGTATTTTGGTTTTATTGAGCCAAATAAGTTTTGCTGAGGATGAAGTTAAAGAATTACCACCGATAGACCCAGCATATATGGGTATACATGGCATGGTGCTATTTACTCAAGGTTCTAGTGTTTATGCCTCACACATGCCGCTTTATCATAAGCCACATGACGTGCAATTGTTATATAAATTAGATAATAATGATTTAGCAGTATTGCAAACCATTAGAGATGGCGATCTTATCACGATTAAACCCAAGCCTTTTAACTTACAGCGTTTAATGCGTGGAGAGAAAATGGTGATTAATGTTGATTTATATGCCGGACATTTTGAGCGTGATGGCATGTTAGTTTATGAAAATATTCCGCTGACGTTTGAGCAACTACTTTATGTACGTACTTTTGGTGATATTAAGCCATCAAGTAATAAGCAAGCGTATGAAGTTGTACCATTAAGACAAAACTATAACCTGTATATTCATAAAATATTACAAGCTCCTAGTTATGATCACATTATAGGTATTGACCAAGAAGCGGGTTGTTTAGAGCACTTTAATACTTCCTCAGCGGTACCTAAACGTAGTGAACTGCAATATAAATTTTTGTACTGCGGTACGATGAAGCCTTTACATTTTGAAACTGAAGATTTTGCCAAGCCCTAAGTTTTGGAGATACTGAGGGCACTTGAAATTATCTTTTTAGGTTTCAACTTTATTCATCATCAAAGTTAGGCAGTACACCACTTCGACTATGCTCAAAAATGAGTGAAGTTTCTACTGTGGTGACTTCTTCGCGTGAAGTAATCGCATTGAATACGAATTGACGTAAGTGCTCACTGTCTTTTACCGACATGTGAATAAAGTAGTCGTAGCTTCCACCCATATGATACAAACTGATAATTTCAGGTAGCTTGAGTAGGTCGTCTCTGAGTTTATTGACAATTAATTCTGAATAAGGCTGTAACTTAATTGCCGCAATCGCTTCAATATTTCCACCAATACTTTTAAAGTTAATATCAATAAAAGCATTGTTTATAACGCCGTTATGCTTCATGCGTTTTACACGCTCTAAACAAGTAGAAGGAGCTATGCCAATCTGCGCTGCAAGATCTTTATTCGTGATATCCGCATCTTTATAGAGCAAGGTGAGAATACGTAAATCTATATCATCAAGTTTTTTCATTAATACCTTAGCCTGAGGTTAGCCCTCTTGGTTTTTTATCCATTAGATATTACACTTATTAAATCCAATATTACCAGTATATAGGTTATAAATATGAATTTTTTTCGATATTCATATACCTTTCCGAATTATTAGCATTTAGTGAAGAATTATAAATTTATGTCCTATTGAATTGTATAATAACTCAATGTGACATATTATGTCGTAATGGGTAAAATAAAAATGAGAAAAAATGATTATTAAAAGTATTAATGACTTCTTAAAACTAGAAGCAGCAAGTGGCATTATTCTGATGTTTGCAGCAGTAGCGGCGATGATTATTGCGAATTCACCGTTGATGACTTATTACGATATGTTGTTGAATATTCCCGTGCAAGTGTCAGTAGGAACGTTTGAAATAGCTAAACCACTTTTGTTATGGATTAACGATGGTTTGATGGCACTGTTTTTTTTCCTTGTGGGCTTAGAGCTAAAGCGAGAATTTCTCGAAGGTGATCTATCACAGCCAGGGCAAGTAACACTGCCTGCTATAGGTGCTTTTGGTGGTATGTTAGTACCAGCCTTATGTTATGTGGCATTTAATTATAATGATCCTAAAGCCGTTAATGGTTGGGCAATCCCAACTGCGACTGATATTGCCTTTGCTTTAGGTATTTTATCTATCATTGGTAGCAAGGTGCCGTTACAACTGAAAGTATTCTTAACGTCATTAGCTATATTTGATGATTTAGGCGCTATTATTGTTATCGCTTTGTTTTACACCGATCAACTATCGATGTTGTCTTTAATTTTTGCGAGCAGTGTTATCACCATTTTATTTATTATGAATAAACGTGGCGTAACGAATACCGCGCCTTATATTTTCCTAGGTATTGTGCTTTGGATAGCGGTATTAAAATCGGGTGTACACGCAACATTAGCCGGTGTGGTATTGGCATTTTTTATCCCGATTAAAGGTAAAGAAGGCGAGTCATCGCCACTCAAATCTTTAGAGCACAATTTACACTCATTAGTTGCTTTTATCGTTTTGCCGGTATTTGCGTTTGCCAATGCAGGGATAAGCTTTGCTGGTATCGGCATTGAGCAAGTTATGGCGCCTGTGCCACTAGGAATCATTGTCGGTTTAGTGGTTGGTAAACAACTTGGGGTGTTCGGTTTTTGTTTTATCGCTATCAAATTAGGCTGGGCTAACTTGCCGACTAATGTGAATTGGCGACTGCTTTATGGTGTCGCGATATTATGTGGCGTTGGCTTTACGATGAGTTTATTTATCGGTTCGCTAGCATTTGAACAAGATAATGGTGCAGCGCTTATTTATCAAGATAGATTAGGTATTGTTATCGGTTCAATCATATCGGGTATTTTGGGCTACTTTGTGATTAAAGGTGGTTTAGACAGTGTTGAAGATCATGACACGATAGAAAAATAAAAAATTTACAAATAAAAATAATAAAACTTACATAAGGTAAAAATTAGTCATGAACGTTGAAAAATTAAATATCCCAGTAAAGTCGATTATTATCGCCGCCGGAACTATTATTGCAGGCTTTAATTCTGTTTATACGGTTAATGAAGGTCATATTGGTATCGTTAAACGCTTTAGTGAAGCAAAAGAGCAGGTAAATCCAGGTTTGCATTTTAAGGTGCCTTTTATTGATAGTGTTGAAGAAATTGAAGTACGAACGCGTAAAAATGAAGAAAAAATGGCTTCTAGCACGAAAGAGCAAATGCCAGTAACTATTAGTGTTTCGGTAAACTGGACGGTTGATAAAACCGCGGCATTAGAGCTATTTCGTCAGTATGGTGGTTTAACGCAGTTTGAAAATAGAATATTAGACCCGCGTTTTAGATCGGCAACTAAAGACGTTATCCCTCAGTACGACGCAGAAAAGTTGATTCAGGATAGAGCCAGTGCCATTCAGGCGATTGAGGCTAATTTTATTGAAGAAATGAAAGGCTTTCCGGTTACCGTTGATAATATTCAAATAGAAAATATTAATCTACCGGCAAAGTATTTAACGTCAATTGAAACAAAGCAAACAGAAAAAAACCTAGCTGATGCAGAAAAACATAAATTAGCAAGGCAAAATCTTGAAGCTCAACGTGATGTTAACACCGCAAAAGCTAAGGCTGATGGTATTAAACTAGTGGCTATCGCCGAAGCTGAGTCTATCCGTATCAAAGGTTTAGCTGAAGCAGAAGCCATTACGGCGAAAGCTAAAGCTTTAGGTAATAATCCGCTTATTGTTAAGTTAACTGAAGCGCAAAACTGGGATGGTAAATTACCAGCGACAGTGCTTGGTAGTAGCAATATGCCAATTTTAGATATGCGAACCCCTACCAAATAACGTTGATTCGAACATAATCAATTTTAATTGTATTTTTAACGGCGATGTAGTCATCGCCGTTTTTTGTTTATCACTCATACGAAGTTTGTCGGTAACACCCTTTCAATGCTTTTGATGGTTTAATTGGAAATAAAGATACGGCTAAATGAATTCGGGTGGCATTCGTCTTGGCATTAATTTTTAATGATTAAGATATGCTTGCCACTTTGTTTCAGATATTAATAAGTGATGCTTAAAATCTTAAGGATGTTCGTTGAGTATTGGTTACCATATTACGAATTAATTAAATGATATCTAAGCACTCATTGAAAACGCTTCAAACTGCCTATTTCCTTTTGTATCATCATATATAAACCTAAGATGATTGCCTGTTACTGAGGTAATCGTTATACATGAGGAAATTTAAAACATGTCAGGAATAACTGAATTAGATGAATTATTGCGTGCTATGAGTCCTAAGTTATTGGATTCTGAGTTTGTATTTTGTACTGTAAAAGGTAAGTTAAATGACTATGTTGAGCTTGACCCTGTTGCGACATTTATTGAGTCAGAAGGTTTGACTTTAGTACTTGAAAAGTCAGTAGCAGAAAAAGCAGGTTTAGCGTTTGACGGTTCATTTAGCCAAATAACATTAACAGTACATTCAAGTTTAGAAGCTGTTGGTTTAACGGCAGCCGTTGCAACAAAACTTGCTTCTAAGGGAATAAGCGCTAATGTCATCGCGGCTTATTATCATGATCATGTATTCGTACAAACCAGTAAAGCGGGTGAGGCATTATCTGCGTTACAGGAGTTTAGTGCTTAACGTTGTTACTTTGCAGACAAATGAGCACTAATAAATGACTGTGTAGGGCGTTATTGATATAAAAAGTTATTGGGATTCAATGCTAATCAGTTGATGTCTGGCTTCTTAGTGTGTCAAAATCTTGCCTTTGTTGTCTAGCGGCTATTTTTATTTTATGTGTGTCTAAATTAACTTTGGATACTTATGGTTTTGGTTGGAATATGCACAAATGTACAGATTTAATTCAGCTATTTGATACGACTTTTTATGACAAGTACAATATACGGTTGGTTAAGGGGAATGATGAACCCATTTATCTGCCGAGTAATGAACAATGTGAATTTAACCAAATAGTTTTTGCCCATGGTTATTATGCTAGTGCCTTACATGAGATTTCTCATTGGTGCTTAGCTGGTGCAAGCCGACGATTATTAGAAGATTTTGGTTATTGGTATGTACCTGATGGCCGAGATCAAAGTCAGCAACAAGCCTTTGAACAAGTCGAAATTAAGCCACAAGCAATAGAGTGGGCGCTATGTGTTGCTGCAGGAAAGCGCTTCGATGTTTCTTCAGATAATCTGTTAGGTGATGGCGAGACTGATCGCTTTGCTTTTAAAGCGAAGGTTTTTCAGCAGGTGCTTGCCTATCTTGAGTCTGGCTTTCCAAATGATGCTGAAATATTTATTAAAGCTTTAACAAAATATTACCAAAATCCATGGCCGTTAAACTCAGAACACTTTCAATACCGGTGAGCTAATTACTGTGCAATTAACGAGATTAATTTATGAAACAATTTAAATTAGGTTTAGTGATCAATCCTATCGCAGGAATTGGTGGTAGTGTGGCATTAAAGGGTAGTGATGGTGTGGGTATTGCTGAACAAGCTATCGCGCTTGGGGCTACTGCGAAAGCTAATGCCAGAGCGTCATTAGCGCTAGAAATACTTTTACCTTATCAAGATAACCTCGTTATTTATACCGCTGCTGATGATATGGGAGAATGCGCAGCAAGAACATTAGGTTTTAATACGAAAGTGATATATCAACCTCAGCACAAAGTTACCACTGAGAATGATACTGAGCAGGCTGTGAAGGTACTTATCGATGAAAGTGTTGATTTATTGCTTTTTGCCGGTGGTGATGGCACCGCGCGGAATGTTTGCCATATTGTTGCTGATAAGTTCCCAGTGTTAGGTATTCCCGCCGGCTGTAAAATACATTCGGGTGTTTACGCTATTACCCCTAAAGCGGCTGGTCGAGTGGTTGAGTTGATGATAACTCATCAATTAGTCAGCTTAACCGATGCTGATGTTATGGATATTGACGAAAATTTATTTCGCAAAGGTATTGTAAAAGCAAAGCGCTTTGGTGAAATGCGAGTACCATCAGAGTTACGTTATATTCAAGCGGTAAAGTCAGGTGGTAAAGAATCTGATGAGCTAGTTTTACAAGATATTGCTGCTGATGTTATTGCTAAAATGGATGATGAACTCTTTATTATTGGTTCAGGCTCTACCACGGCTTTTCTGATGGAAGAGCTAGCACTTGAAAACACGTTGCTTGGCGTTGATGCTGTTTGTCATCAGACATTGCTTGCTAATGACTTAACTGAATCACAATTATGGCAATTAATTGCAGATTACTCTACAGAGCAAGTTAAGTTAGTTATTACACTCATAGGCGGGCAAGGCCACATCTTTGGTCGTGGTAATCAACAGTTAAGCTCACGGGTTATTCGTGCGATAGGTAAAGACAATATTATGATCATTGCCACGAAAGCAAAACTGAATGCTTTGCAAGCACGACCTTTAATTGTTGATACCGGTGACAGCGCTCTTGATATTGAATTATCAGGTTATCTGCCGGTTATTACCGGTTATAATGATCAAGTATTATATCCGGTTGTCAGTCCGCAATAATGTCAGACCGCAATAATAAAGAAGTAAACTACAAATATTTATATCAGGTTGAGTTGATAAACTTGACTAAATTAATTTGGAATTGAATATGCAATTTGAAAACCTTACCGCGCTATATCACTATTTAGATGAGCAAGTGGTACAAGATGTTAGTGCCGATGAACTTTTTGCCGGTAGCTATTTAAGAGGCTTTATTAGTTTAGCCAGTAGTGAGTATGGCGACGAGTCACAACCGCCAAGTCAGCAATTAGCCGATAATATTAGTGAAAAACTACAAGCAGCACGCACTGAGCTTAATCCGCATGACCGCCAAATAGTACAAGATTATTGGCAGCATTTACAACAAGCTTTTTCGGCTTAACAGCCTTTTAATTGACTTTACTGACAGCAGCCGCCGATTTTTAAGTGCCTGCTGTTTTGTCTTAAGCTCAAGCAAATTTACGACGAATGATATCGCGGATAACAAAGCGATTAGGTGCAAGATTAAATAACTGCTCATTATCGAGTGGATAAGGTGTACCACAAATATCAGCCGTTAAAACATCAGCCAATAATGGTGCAGTGCAAAGCCCTCGTGCACCTAAACCTGTCATCATATAAAGGTTTTTAATCATCGGGGCTTGCTGATTATAACGCCAGCGTTTGTCTTTACTCAGGTGTTGATATTGCGCTTTGTGAGCTTCAATATCTGGCATAGCACCAACCATTGGCATGTGATCGGGTGTCATGCAGCGTAAACGTGCTTTACTGCTAATAACATCACTGTTTTGCCATTGTGTTAAGCCGGGTAAGCACTTTTCGATCATATCAAGATTGAACTGGTCTTCTTCTGGTTTGCTGTCGCTATCAAAGCTATTTTTCTTGAATGTCGCCCCAATACAATGAAGGTTATTATTGGCTGGTGTTAAATAGCCTTTATGACAAATAACGGTTGATAGCTTGGCAATTTTTTCGTTACTAGCCATACTACTGACCTGACCGCGCACTGATGTTAGTGGTAATTGCTTGATCATATTCAGCGGAATACCTTGAGCGCCACCACAATAGATAAGTACATCGGTGAGGTAGTCTTTTTTCGAACTATGCAGTAGCCACTTACCGTCAGATTGCTGACTGATTTTATCGACTTTACAGCCAGTTTCTATGCGCAAGCGATTACTTGATTCTGCCGCCTTAAATATTTGTTTCACTAATTGCGCTGGCGCTACCCAACCGGCTTGAGGGAAAAATAAACCACCATTATTTAACCTTATACTTGCGTGATGACTGGCCTGAACTTTATCAATACTCTTAACTAAGCTTTTTGGCCACACAGCTGAGTTTGCTATGTGTTGTTGACGCAGCTCTAAGGCCGGTTTATATGATATTTCTAATAGCCCGCACCAATCGTGGTCAAAGTTAAAACCTTGCTCTTGAATAGCTTTATAATAGTCTACCGCTTGCTCGAAAGCGCGTTGATAAAATAGACTTATATCGTCAGCCTGTTGATGGATCAAAGGGTAAATTGCGCCAATATTATTACTGGATGCACCTTGAGCGACGCTGAAGTCCTGGCAATATACCGTTACTTTGACGCCGCTTTTTGTTAACGCATAAGCGGCACATGCTGATGCTATACCACCGCCAATAATACTGACATGTTGAGGCTTAGCAATAATTGCTCGTTGTTGATAGCCTTTCCCCGAGTTGGGGTTTTGCTGAAATACTGCGCTCAGTAGTTCATTTTTTTTGCCTACGGCTTGGCGTTTCTCGACCCGAAATCCAACCGCGATTAACTGGCGTCTTACTTTACCCGCAACGGTGAACGTGGTTAAAGTTGCTTGCTCTTTTGATAAGCGAGCGACTTGTTGAAAAAGTCCGGCATGCCACATTTCAGGGTTTTTTTCCGGTGAAAAGCCATCGAGAAACCAAGCGTCTACCAGTGCTTGGTTATGCGGTTTTTCTTTTGAGTTCAGTGATGCCAAGCCCTGCGTAGCGTCGTCAAATATCAACTGTAAGGTTACTGAACCATCAAGAAAGCTTAGGGTAATATTATTAGCTGGCGTTTCAGGGTATTGTTCGATCAGTTGTTGGCTAAAAAATGTTAGCTGTGGCAAAGCCTTTAAAGACTGTGTTAGCTGTACTTTTGATAGTGGATACTTTTCGACACTAATAAAGTGTAATTTGCTGGTTGTCGAATTACCTGTATCGTGCTGGTTTTGGCACTGCTTTAGCCGATGAAAAACTGCAAGTGTTAGGAGAAAGTTTAAACCGGTACCAAAACCAGTTTCTGCAATAACAAAATCTTCAGGATGTTTTGCTAATCTTGCGCTAATATTATTGCCATCAATAAATACGCACTCACTTTGGCTGGTGCCCTGATTAGTATCAAAATAAATATCATTAAATTGATGAGAATAAGGCGAACCGTCATTTTGAAAGCTAATATTTGTTTGATTAGTCACAATCTTTAATGTCTTTTAGTTGTTGTTAAGGCCAAAAAAAGGTTATTTTACCGCATATTACAGAGCTCTGTCATAAAAATGAAAATATTCAGTGTACAAGTGTACGCTGGACAGACCAGTATAGGGGGCAAAATTATGTATGATACGCCCAGATTTTTTAATTGAATATGGTTATTTAAATGAAACGTGTAGTTATCACCGGATTAGGCATTGTATCAAGTATTGGTAATGATGCAGAAGAAGTATTAGCGTCATTACAAACAGGACGTTCAGGTATCACTCGCTCTGAGAGCTTTGCAGAGAAAGGTTTACGTAGTCAAGTTTGGGGTAAGCCTGAAATTGAAGTCAAAGACCACATTGACCGTAAAGCCCTACGTTTTATGGGTGAAGCCTCAGCTTATGCTTATATCGCCATGGATCAAGCAATTAAAGATTCAAAACTTGCCCCTGAACAAGTGTCGAACTTCCGTACCGGTATTGTTGCTGGCTCTGGCGGTGCTTCTTCAGAAAACGTAGTTAATTCAGCAGATACCCTGCGTGAGAAAGGCGTTAAACGTGTCGGTCCCTATGCGGTACCTAAAACCATGTCGAGCACGATTTCGGCATGTTTAGCAACACCATTTAAAATTTTAGGCGTTAACTATTCTATTAGTTCTGCTTGTGCGACCAGTGCCCATTGTATTGGTCATGCGGCTGAATTGATTCAGTTAGGCAAACAAGACGTGGTATTTGCCGGCGGTGGTGAAGAAGTTCATTGGTCACTTGCTATGATGTTTGATGGCATGGGCGCGTTGTCGTCTAAATACAATGATACACCAGAGCAAGCCTCACGTACTTACGATGCAGACCGAGATGGTTTTGTTATTTCTGGTGGCGGCGGCATGGTGGTTGTTGAAGAGCTTGAACACGCATTAGCACGTGGCGCACATATTTATGCTGAAATTGTTGGTTACGGTGCAACGTCAGATGGTTACGATATGGTGGCTCCAAGTGGTGAAGGCGCTATTCGTTGTATGCAACAAGCTATGCAAGGTGTTGACGCGAAAGTAGATTACTTAAATACCCATGGTACTTCAACGCCAGTTGGCGATGTTAAAGAATTGGGAGCTATTCAAGCGGTATTTGGTGATAGCTCACCTGCTATCAGTGCCACAAAAGCGATGACAGGCCATGCTTTAGGCGCGGCTGGTGTGCATGAAGCTATTTTCTCATTATTGATGATGGAAAATAACTTTGTTGCGCCTTCGATTAATATCAATACCTTAGATGAAAAAGCTGAAGGTTTAGATATTGTCACTGAAAAGCGTGATATGGAGCTTAACTTAGTAATGTCAAACAGCTTTGGTTTTGGCGGTACGAATGCTACTTTGGTGATGCAAAAATATAAAGCTTAATGCATTGCATGATTAATTTTTGCTATGAATAAGTCACTAAGTGATTAAATTTGTTCTACTCAAAAGCCGCTAACTAGCGGCTTTTTATATTCAGGACGAATAGTATGACGTGTTCACATGGCCATCCTTAGCTTCACGGCATTAATACTTCCGTGTATGTTGATGTGAGAAAGCGTCGATATTCAGGCCTTTCCTAGCCATTCATGGCTTCAAGGCATCCGTGCCTGTCGCCTTTTTTAGCGCTCTCGGCAAATGTCGCTGATATTACTTTAATGCTGTTCATTTCGAAAAAACAGTATGACGACATTAATGTATCCATAGATGGTGGATGAAAATATGCCATTATTTAAACTCATAGGCATCTATGGCTAAAGTATTAGATAAACGAGCTAAATAACCCAGTAAGCGATATTCTTTTTATCGCTGAACTTAGTTACAATGCCCATCTTGTCTGTTATTGATTATGTATGCTCATCATGCCTCATTGTATTATTGAATATTCTGCAAAAATTACCGAAACCTTGCCGGTTGAACAATTAACACACGCTGTTTATAAAGGTGCCAATCAAAGCGAACTATTTAGCGCTAGCGATATTAAAGTGCGTGCATGCGCTTATGATGACTTTTATTTACCCGGAGCAGAACAAGTGTTCGTTCATGTAAATTTAAAAATATTATCAGGACGTGATTTGTCGCAACGAAAAAGTTTGACTACAAGTGTTAGCAATCAACTTGAGCGTTTAGGCATTGAGAACGCAGTTATTACGGTTGAAGTGACGACTATTGAAAAAGAAAGTTATGTTAAGAAAATCACCTTGAGTGCGTAATAGATTTTCTTAGAGCTAATTCGGGAAACTTCAAATGAATATTTTTTATGACGAAAATATGCCGTTTGCGGCAGAGTTCTTTGCTGATTTAGGCGTATTGACGGCATTTTCTGGCCGTAACTTATCAGCAGTAGATGTAAGTGCTGCCGATGTGTTGCTGGTGCGTTCAATTACCCAAGTAAATGAAATATTGTTACAGAAAAATAAAAGCTTAAACTTTGTTGGCACCGCTACCATAGGTGTTGATCATATAGATCAAGATTACTTAACTTCCCGAGCGATTAATTTTCATGCTGCTCCGGGTTGTAATGCTGTTTCTGTTGCCGAGTACGTACTCAGTGCCATGGTGGTGTTAGCCGAACGATACCTACTAACACTATCTGAATTAACGGTAGGTATCGTTGGTGCGGGTAATACCGGCTCTCGATTAAGCGAAAAATTAAGTGCTTTAAATATTAAACATGTCTTGTGTGATCCTTTGTTAGCAGAAAAATCAACAGATAAGCGAGATTTTGTTGCACTTGAACAGGCTTTAAACTGCGATGTGGTGTCGTTACATGTGCCGTTAACACGTGAAGGTAAACATGCGACCTACCATTTGTTAGATGCTGCACGTTTAAAGCTATTGCGCGACAAACAAATATTGATTAATGCTTGCCGTGGTGAGGTTATCGACAATTCGGCTTTATTGGCCTTGAAACAAAAGGGCCATGCTTTAAAGCTTGTGCTTGATGTTTGGGAGAATGAACCTAATATTCTGACTGACTTGATAGCTTATTGTGAAATCAGCACGGCACATATTGCTGGTTATAGCTTAGAAGGAAAAGCTCGTGGCACTGAAATACTCTATCGGGCATTATGTCAACAGCTCGATATTATGCCAAATAAACAGCTTACTGACTTTTTACCGGTACCAGCTATTAGCAAGGTTGAAATTAAACATAAATTTGATGAAATACTGCTAAACCAGTTGGTAAAAATGGTATACGATGTCAGACGAGACGATGCAATTTTTCGTCAACAAATTAGTATTCAAGGATTTGACCATATTCGTAAAACTTACCCGACTCGCCGGGAGTTTTCTGCGATAACCGTCGACTTGGATCACGCGTTGAGCTCAGATGTGCCACATCAGCTTGGCTTCAATAAAAAAACTGGATAAAAGAGAGAGGATCATGGCACAGAAATTTGATGTTTGCGTACTAGGTGCAACAGGTTTAGTAGGTAAAACAATTATTGAAATATTAGAACAACGTGATTTTCCGATAAATAAACTCTACCCGCTAGCAAGCGCTCGTTCAGCTGGTGAATTTATTGAGTTTAATGGTGAAAGCATTGAAGTTTTAGATGCTGATAACTTTGACTGGAGCCAAGCGCAAATTGGTTTCTTTTCAGCAGGTGGTGCTACGTCAGCAAAGTATGCACCAATAGCCGGTGATGCCGGTTGTATTGTTATTGATAATACCTCAGAATTTCGCTATGACGCGGATATACCATTAGTGGTCCCCGAAGTTAATCCGCAAGCACTTGCGGAGTATCGTAACCGTAATATTATTGCTAACCCGAATTGTTCGACCATTCAAATGATGGTGGCATTAAAACCGATTTATGATGCTGTTGGTATCTCAAGAGTGAATGTAAGCACTTATCAATCGGTTTCTGGTGGTGGTAAAGCGGCAATGGATGAATTAGCAAAACAAACTGCTGATTTATTATGTGGCAAGCCTGTTGAGTCAAAAAACTTTTCTCGTCAAATCGCTTTTAATGTTATTCCACAAATTGATGTATTTCTTGAAAATGGTTACACCAAAGAAGAAATGAAAATGGTATGGGAAACGCAGAAAATACTCGGTGATGATACTGTGCTTGTCAACCCAACCGCGGTACGAGTGCCGGTATTTTTCGGTCATGGTGAATCATTACATATTGAAACTAAGTCTCCTATTTCAGCTGAAGAAGTTAAAGAACTATTGAGTAATTCACCGGGCTTAGTGGTTTGCCATAATGACGAAGACTTCCCAACACAAATTAGCGATGCTAGTGGTAAAGATGAAACCTTTGTTGGTCGAATTCGCGAAGATATTAGCCACAATAGTGGTATTAATATGTGGATCGTTGCAGATAATGTTCGCAAGGGTGCTGCAACTAATAGTGTGCAAATTGCAGAGTTATTAATCAAAGATCATCTTTCTGAGTATTAATCACTGTTAAACCACCGATTTATTAAAGAAAAATGAAAACCCGTCGTTATAATAAGCGACGGGTTTTTTGTTTTGTTTTATGGTTAATTTAGCTTATATTAAATTAACCATATGCTAAATATCGTCACGGTAATTTGATAACATAGTGAAAAGCTAGTAAGTATTTAACCAAGCTCATAAAAGTAATTATTAATAATTGGAATAATCTTTGCTTTACAATCTCCTGACTTGGCCCCGTCAATGTATTGGCGAATCATTATTATAAATAGGAAGTTTTTAATGCAACAATTTTTACGCCTGTGCCTATGGCAGGTACTTATTATTAGCATTAGCTGTTTTAGTATGCCTATTTCTGCTGAAGATGGCGGTATACGTATCCGTGGTCCAAAATCAACTGATGCCTTTCCTTATGACCGTTATGGTCCCATTACTGGCAATGATACCTTATGGAATATCGCGTTAAAAGTACGCCCTGATCCTCGCTTATCAGTTTATCAAGTCATGCAAGCATTATTTGAAAACAACCCGGACTCTTTTAAAGACAGCAACTTGAATCATATGATCAACGGCCAGTATTTAAAGATCCCGTCAATAGAAGTAATGCGAGCAATCAGTACTGCCAATGCGCAGCAAAAATCACGTAGCGATGATAAAGCATGGCAAAAGAAAGTGGTCAAAGTTGTCGCTAAAAAAGTGAGACCACCAGAAGAAGCATCGGTTAATAAAAAAGATTTAGATGCAGCAAAATCAGAAATCAACGTTCAATTAAAAGCCATTGATAACACCCAACAACAACGTCTAGCGACGATTCAAAATGATGTTTTAGATTCTATCGATGGCTTACAAAGTTTATTAAAAGAAAATGAAGCATTACGCCAGCGCTTAGGCAGTTTTAATGAACAGCTTGATGTTATGCAAAGTGAAGTCGCAAAGAGCAAAGAAATTAAAATCCAGATGGACAGCATGATCGCGCTGCAACAGGAATTATTAGCAAAAGCAGAAGCTAGAGAGCAGGCATTATTACTAGAAAAACAAAAAGCAGAACTCGAAGACAGCAGTTTTATGTCGAGTACTTGGTTTGTTGCGTTAATGGCCACCTTACCTGCATTATTGCTACTGTCTTTAATTGCTATTTTATTACGACGCAGATCAAACAAAGACAATGATGTAAGTGTTGTGGCAGCTAAAAAAGAAAAGGTTACTGAATCTGAACCTGAAGCTAAAGTAGCGGCAACAGCAGAGCAAGATAGTGTAGATAATGAATTATTGTTAGAAGATGAGGTCTCTTTAGATAGTGAACTCTCGCTTGATGACGAGCTATCGATAGATTTATCTGAAGTAGATGATGAGCATGATGATTTATTTTCTGATGACTTAGGTTCACTCGATGATGAGTTACTCGATGATGACGTAATTCAACTTGACGATGAGCTTGCTGATTTGGATGATCTTGAGGACATTTCTTTAGATGATGATTTGGAAACACTCTCGTTAGATGAAGATATTGTTGAGAGTGATGCTTTAGAGGGCGGCCAATTAGATCAAAGTGATTTAGACTCTTTGTTTGCCGGTTTAGAGGATGAAACCAGTACCAACGATGACACGATTGATATACTTGACAGTGATCTTGTTGAACAAGGCGATTTAGACGGCCTGTTGTCTGAAAATGAATTAGTAACAAGTGAAAATACAGATCTACTTAACAAACCTGAAGATATTGATGCCCTGTTAAATGCCGCAGATGAAGCAAATAATGATGTTTCAGATCCCGATGATATTGATGCACTGCTAGATGCAGTAGTCGCAGAAAATAACGATGTTTCAGACCCTGATGACATCGATGCCCTGTTAGATGCTGCAGTTGAAGAAAATCACGATGTTTCAGACCCTGATGATATTGATGCCCTGTTAGATGCCGCAGCTGAAGAAAATAACAATGTTTCAGACCCTGATGATATTGATGCTCTGTTAGATGCCGCAGTTGAAGAAAATAACAATGTTTCAGACCCCGATGATATTGATGCGCTATTAGCATCGATAAATACTGAAAATGATACGCCAGAGCCAGAAACAACGTCAGCCAAAGACCCTGATCCCGAAGCTAATGTTGATGTTTCAGACCCCGATGATATTGATGCGCTGTTAGCATCGATAAATGCTGAAAATGATACGCCAGAGCCAGAAGCAACGTCAGCCAAAGACCCTGATGCCGAAGCTAATGTTGATGTTTCAGACCCCGATGATATTGATGCGCTGTTAGCATCGATAAATGCTGAAAATGATACGCCAGAGCCAGAAACAACGTCAGCTAAAGACCCTGATGTCGAAGCTAATGTTGATGTTTCAGACCCCGATGATATTGATGCGCTGTTAGATTCAATAAATGGTGCAGATGATGCAGCAGAGCCAGAAACAACGTCAGCCAAAGACCCTGATGCCGAAGCTAATGTTGATGTTTCAGACCCGGATGATATTGATGCGCTGTTAGCATCGATAAATGCTGAAAATGATACGCCAGAGCCAGAAACAACGTCAGCTAAAGACCCTGATGCCGAAGCTAATGTTGATGTCTCAGACCCCGATGATATTGATGCGCTGTTAGATTCAATAAATGGTGCAGATGATGCAGCAGAGCCAGAAACAACGTCAGCCAAAGACCCTGATGCCGAAGCTAATGTTGATGTTTCAGACCCGGATGATATTGATGCGCTGTTAGCATCGATAAATGCTGAAAATGATACGCCAGAGCCAGAAACAACGTCAGCTAAAGACCCTGATGCCGAAGCTAATGTTGATGTCTCAGACCCCGATGATATTGATGCGCTGTTAGATTCAATAAATGCTGAAGATGATGCACCAGAGCCAGAAGCAACGTCAGCCAAAGGTGCTGCAGTGGAAGATATTAGTGAGACAGATAGTGAAAGCCGCGATGATGAAAGCACTGAGGATGAAAATACCCAGCTTATTAATAATTTTAGTGATGAATATGTAAAGTCGTTTATTGATGCCGACTTTAGTGAACTTTTAAATGAATTTGTTGATGAGGCTGAAACTAGTGCTGCAGCAGATAGCATTGGTGAAGTGGACGAAAATGAAGGGATTTCAGACGATTTTGATATTGATGCATTAATTGATGAAGTTAATGATACTCCCCAAGTTGATGATGAAGCAGAGCTAGATATTGGCGATGACTTACTCAGTACCGAAATCACAGATGATGAATTATTAAGTGAAGATGATGAAAGCGAATCATTAGAAAATAAAACTGCTGATATTGATGATGAAACGTTACAAGCCCTATCGGGTGATTTTGATGAATCAACTTTATCGCAGCTATTAAATGACGAAAAAGAAGTGGATTCTACGGTAGAGCTGTCACCAGACTTTACCGACAGTAATGTCTTAGCTGACTTATTAGCTGAAGACAGTTATGTAGCTCAACAAGCTAAAGGAAATAAAGAAGAAGTAGATGGTATCAAAGAGCTTGATAACTTAGATTTTGATGATTTATTGGCGAATATTGAAGAAGAAACCAGTACCTCTAGTAACGATGAATTTGAATTTAACGAAAACTTTGAGATAGGTGATGATTTCGATAGCGATATTGTCGATGATATTAAGTTAGATGGCAGTGACTTAACTAACGAGAATGATGAAAGAGATTTTATTTCTGTCGATTCTTTATTATCGGATAGTTTATTAGATGGCAAGCCCACTGAACCTTATGAGAAAATGAATATTGACGTTGGGCTTGGTGAATTCCCAGAGTTTTCAGGTAATATTAGCGAAGATGATATTGACGATGATGACAATGGTATTGCAGCTAAGCTGGATTTAGCGAAGGTCTATCTTGAAATCGGTGATAACGAGAATGCCGAAGTTATTCTCCTTGATGTTGTTAAACAAGGCGATGCGCAGCAACAATTTGATGCTCAACAATTATTAGATAATATAAAGTAGTTCACTTTAAGCTTTATTAAAAAAGGCGGCAAATTGCCGCCTTTTTAATGCATTTTTATTATTATTTAATAGTCGCTTGGTAAAAAAGCTTAAAATAATGGATAATGCCATCACCTTAGCAGTGGAGGATAAAATGCGTTACGCTTTAGGCATAGAATACGACGGTAGTAATTACTATGGTTGGCAAAGACAAAAGAACGTTATCAGTGTGCAAGAGTCACTAGAAAAGGCGTTATCTAAAATAGCCAATGAGCCAATTGAGGTGGTATGCGCAGGTCGAACAGATACCGGTGTTAATGCGACTAATCAGGTTGTTCATTTTGAAACAGATAAAGTGCGAAAAGATGTGGCATGGACGTTAGGAGTTAATACTAATTTACCGAAAGACATTGCGGTATCATGGGTGAAAGAGGTCAATGAAGACTTTCATGCGCGCTTTAGCGCAACCGCTAGGCGTTATCGTTATATTATTAATAACAGTCGTTTACGCTCGGCTATTTTAAGTTCAGGTATCAGCTTTTGCCATTACCCGCTTAATGAAAATTTAATGCACCAAGCTGCACAATATTTAGTTGGCCGTCATGACTTTACCTCGTTTAGAACCGTGCATTGTCAATCGCATTCCCCGATACGTACGTTATATCATTGTAATGTTTCTCGCCAAGGTGAGTTTGTTATTATTGATGTCAAAGGTAATGCGTTTTTACATCATATGGTAAGAAATATTGCCGGTAGTTTGATGAAGGTTGGTCACGAACTAAAACCAGTGAGTTGGATTGATGAAGTACTAGAGGCAAAAAATCGTTGTGTTGCGGGTATAACAGCGCCGTCAGCTGGATTGTACTTTGTTGATGTTGATTACCCTGAAGAGTTTGCTATTCCAAAGCGTAGCCCAGGACCATTGTTTCTACTATAATCAGTGATAACAAAGAAAACAGACCAGTTTTTCCTATAATTGTATAGGTGTTCTATGGTCTAATTCAAAGTTATATATGTGAATAGTAAAATTTTATATTTAATGGTTGTATTTTGAACAATTATTGAATTTCTCGTGCATAGGCAAAAAATATATTATGAGCTGGATTGAAAAAATTCTCCCGAAAGCAAAGTCGACACAAAAAAGAAATATTCCGGAAGGTGTTTGGAGTAAGTGTACTAGCTGTAACGCGGTTCTATATAAAATTGAGTTAGACCGACAAATGTCGGTTTGTCCAAAGTGTGATCATCATATGCGAATTTCTGCGCGTAAACGTATTGATGGTTTTCTTGATCAAGGCGAGCGTGTCGAGTTAGGTGAAGAGTTTGAAGCACAAGACATTCTTAAGTTTAAAGACTCTAAACGTTATAAAGATCGTATTTCTGCAGCACAAAAAAGTACCGGTGAGAAGGATGCTTTAGTCGTTATGAGAGGTGAACTTCATGGGCAACCGATCGTCGTTGCAGCATTTGAGTTTGCTTTTTTAGGTGGCTCTATGGCTTCGGTTGTTGGTGCTCGTTTTGTTAAAGGCGTTGAATATTGCTTAGAACATAATATACCGTTTGTATGCTTTTCAGCCAGTGGTGGTGCACGCATGCAAGAAGCGCTATTTTCATTAATGCAAATGGCAAAAACCAGTGCCGCGTTAGCAAAAATGAGTGAAAAAGGCCTACCATACGTCTCAGTATTAACTGATCCAACTATGGGTGGCGTTTCGGCCAGTTTAGCAATGTTAGGTGATATTAATGTTGCTGAGCCTAAAGCTTTGATTGGTTTTGCTGGCCCACGTGTTATCGAACAAACCGTGCGTGAAAAGTTACCTGAAGGTTTTCAGCGCAGTGAGTTCTTGAAAGAAAAAGGCGCGATAGACTTAATTGTTGATCGTCGTGAAATGCGTAGCACTTTAGCGCGTATGCTTGCAAAGTTTATGGGACAAGATAGCCCAGCACCATAACGGTAAACTCATGTCAAAAATGATTAAAGGCCATTCATTTAAGAGCAATCTTACTGAATGGCTTTCTTATTTAGAAAGTATTCACTCAGTCGAAATTGATCTTGGCTTAGCACGTATCAATACTGTAGCAAAAAAACTCAATATTGATTTTACGCACTCAACAGTGATAACCGTGGCCGGCACCAACGGTAAAGGTACAACCTGTGCATTTTTAGAAAATGCTTTTTTAGCCCAGAGCCTAACCTGTTCGGTTTATTCTTCACCTCATATTGAGCGCTTTAATGAGCGTTTGCGGATTAACCGTTGTGAGGTTGATGATAATGCCTTAGTTAGTGCCTTTGAAACCATAGAAAGCGCCCGTGGTGATATTACGTTAACGTATTATGAATACACAACGTTAGCGGCCTTGCTTGTGTTAATGGCTGAACAACCTGATGTTATTATTCTAGAGGTTGGTTTGGGTGGACGCTTAGATGCAACCAATATTATTGACGCTGATATTGCGGTAATTACCACTATTGACTTAGATCATCAGGCATTTTTAGGTGATACGCGAGAGGCTATTGGCTTTGAGAAAGCAGGCATTATGCGAAGTAATACGCCTGTGGTTATTGGCGATGTAACGCCGCCTAAATCATTAGCAGTTCACGCTGATAATATTGCCGCTAAGGCATTTTTTCGTGAGCAAAGTTTTACAACTAAGTTGGCTGATGACAACGCTAGTTGGTCTTGGTCTAGTGATAAAAATAATTTCTCGGCGCTAAGTACTTGCCACATTCCACAAGATAATGTCGTAACGGCTATTATGGTGCTAGAGCTTTTGGCGGATAAACTCAGCTTATTGCTCACTAGCCAGTTTTTAAATCAGATTATCGCCGAAACTAAAGTAGCCGGAAGAATGGAGAGGTTCACGCTTGACGGTGATATTATTTTAGATGTTGGTCATAACCCACAAGCGGCACGATACTTAGCGAAAAAGTTGCGTGAGCTAAACTATCCTAAAGTGCATGCAGTGTTAGGGATGCTTGTTGATAAAGACATTAGCAATACCGTGTCAGCGCTTTTAGCTGAAGTTGATCATTGGTACTTAGGCACACTCGATGTGGCTAGAGGTTGTAAAGCAGAAAACATCGCTAAGCAGATGTTAATAAACCCGAGTAAGATGAATTGTTTTGACAATGTCTCTCAGGCATTTAAAATGGCTAAACATAATGCAAAAGCAACTGATCTTGTTCTGGTTTTCGGATCCTTTTACACCGTTGCTGAAATAAGGCGTTTATTAGTTTAGCAAAGTTTGGAGTCTAATTTGTCTACACCGTTTCAAAATCGCTTAGTGGGTACTATTATTGTTGCTGCTGTCGCGATTATATTTTTGCCTGATGTACTTGATGGTGATAAAAAAACCTATCAAGATAACTTTGAAACGATCCCTAAAGCGCCTCAGGTAGATTTTCCATTAGCGAATAAAGAGTTTCCACAAGCAAAGCTAGCCGATTTACCTAAGGAAAGCATTTCTGATGATGTTGCGCTAGATAGTGCTATTGATGCCAGTAAAGCATTGAGTGAAAAGGGGGTAACTGTCTCCACTTTGGCTAAAGAGTCGGCATTTACAGTCCCCCCAACCGAAGTTATAACAAAAAAATCTGCTGATATTGCGGTAAAAAAAGCACCGAGTACCGCAGTACCTAAACAAGCTTGGGTTATTCAATTGGGCAGCTTTCGCCATCAAAATAATGTTGACGATCTGGTTAGTAAATTAAAAAAAGCAGGCTATACGGCCTTTACTAAACCGATTAAAACCAAAAATGGTAAGTTGACCAAGGTTTTTGTCGGTCCTGAATTAATGAAATCATCTTTAGAAGAAAAGCTTCCTGCTTTGAAAAAGTTGACTAATGTGCAAGGAAAAGTTGCCCGTTTTTACCCGACTAAATAATAAAATCATTAGCAAACTCTATCGGCCTTCTGGTAGAATGCGCGCCTCTAATCAATGAGAATATTCGATTTATGGTTTGGATAGATTATGCCATTTTGGCTGTCATTGGCATTTCAGCTTTAATTAGCTTAGTGCGGGGCTTTGTCAAAGAAGCTGTTTCCTTAATTGTCTGGATCAGTGCCTTTTTTGTCGCAAGTAGTTTCTATATGAACTTGTCGACTCTACTTACCAATATTTCCGATCAGCTGCTGCGTAATGCTGCCTCGATTGCTATTTTATTTATCACCACGTTAATTTTAGGTGCGCTCGTTAACTACATTATTGGTCAACTTGTGAGTAAAACTGGCTTGTCGGGTACTGACAGAATGCTCGGTATCGTATTTGGTGCTTTAAGAGGCATTTTGATCACTGCGGCGGTATTGTTTTTTATGGATGCATTTACTCCTGCTTCCTCGCGGATATGGTGGCAGAATTCTCAATTGATTCCAGAATTTACATTAATAGTTGAATGGTTTTTTGAGTACCTCAAACAATCATCAAGTTTTTTAGCTTAGTATTTAAACTTAGTTCGTCGGAGAGTAAGTTCATGTGTGGTATTGTTGGTATTGTCGGTAAAACACCCGTTGGTCAGGCTTTATATGATGGTTTAACGGTGTTACAACATCGTGGTCAAGATGCAGCAGGTATCGTGACTATTCACGATAATACCTTTAGATTACGTAAAGGTAACGGCTTAGTGAAAGATGTTTTTCATACTCGCCATATGTTGCGCTTGCAAGGCAATATCGGTATTGGCCATATTCGTTATCCTACTGCAGGTACGTCAAGTTCTTCAGAAGCTCAACCTTTTTATGCAAACTCACCATTTGGTATTTCATTAGCGCATAACGGCAATTTAACCAATGCTGATGAACTAAAGTTTTGGCTTAATACTGAGGCACGCCGTCATGTTAATACCACTTCTGATTCGGAGTTGTTGTTAAATATTTTAGGTCATGAATTACAAAAATCTGATCAACAAACACTTGACCCAAGTGATATTTTCACTGCCATTAGCAATGTTCATAAGCGTGTACGTGGTGCTTATGCAACGGTAGCCCTGATCGTCGGCTATGGCATGGTAGCGTTTCGCGATCCTAATGGAATTCGACCTTTAGTATTTGGTAAGCGCGAAACCGAAACCGGTATTGAGTACATGGTGGCTTCTGAGTCGGTAGCACTTGATGCCAACGAGTTTGAGTTTGTTCGTGATGTTGCGCCGGGTGAAGCTATTTTCTTTACTGAATCAGGAAAAATTCATAGTCAGCAATGTGCAGAAAATCCATCTTTTCATCCGTGTATTTTTGAATATGTTTACTTTGCTCGTCCGGATTCATCAATTGATAAGATTTCAGTTTATGGCTCTCGCGTTGATATGGGTAAAAAGCTAGGCGATAAGATTGCCAAAGAATGGGATGACATCGATATTGATGTTGTTATTCCTATTCCTGAAACATCGTGTGATACGGCGTTAGAAATTGCTCGTCACCTTAATATTCCATACCGCCAAGGTTTTGTTAAAAATCGCTATATTGGCCGTACTTTTATTATGCCAGGGCAAGAACAACGTAAAAAATCTGTGCGTCGTAAGCTTAATGCCATTGGTGCAGAGTTTGTTGGTAAAAATGTTTTACTTGTTGACGACTCTATTGTTCGTGGCACAACCTCGGGACAAATTATTGAAATGGCACGAGCTGCCGGCGCTAAAAAAGTGTATTTTGCTTCTGCAGCACCAGAAATTCGCTTCCCTAATGTTTATGGTATTGATATGCCAAGTGCAAACGAGTTGATTGCTCATGGCCGTGAACTTGATGATATTTGTCAGTTGATTGGTGCTGATAAGTTGATTTTTCAAACATTAGAAGATTTAGTTGCGGCGGTTTCAACCGCGAATCCAGATATTACTGAATTTGAAACCTCAGTATTTAATGGTGAGTATGTCACCAAAGACATAGATCAAGGCTATTTAGACCGATTAGACGCAATGCGTAATAATGAAACTAAAGAAACCTCAGATAAAAATGCCGATTCAATTATTGATATGCATAATGAAGGTGCTGAATAACTGATTAAATGTCAGTATTTTAAAATAAAAAAAACCGCTAATTAAGCGGTTTTTTTATACTTCTTTTAGTTAACTGATGTATTCAACCCCTAAACCCGAGTTGAAAACAATAGCACTTGCAGCCATAAGTGCGACAATAAGTACTAAGCCACAAGTGACTACTGAACTAGAATAAATAAAGCCTTTTTCTTCAGGAATATTCATCATAATTGGTACGCCGGAATAGAGTAAATATACCGAATAACATAACGCTGCTAATCCCGCGAGTACAACAAACCAAAGCACAGGAAAAAGGGCTGTTAATCCTGCCATTAACAGTGGTGTTGCAGCATATGCTGCTAATTCTAATGACTGAGTGAAGTCTGGTTTTGAATCAAAAGTTTTTGCCATCCATTGAATTAACACCGCCAGTGATAAAACTCCGAATATTAAACCTATATACAGAGCAGCAGACATAAATAGGGCGTTAGATTCGGTTAGTTTAATTGGGTCTCCTGCGCCTATTGTCCAACCGATATGAGCGGCGGCATAATAGCTACAAATTGCTGGGATTAGTGCAATGGTGAAAATATGCACCATAGAATACGTTAAACTTTCGTGGCGCTTCTCGATGGTTTGCCACTCTTTTTTAGGTGCAGTATAAAGCCCCCATATATGATTTAAGATCATGTTGTATACCTCTCTGTCCCCAAAAAATAATGCAGATATTAAGTCAAATTCTGCGGCTTTAGCTTCAAATCAACATTGTTTTTTTTATTGTTGATATTCTATTTATGTAAGATGGTAAGGGATTCGTCAAGAATTGATTGATATTTCGGCGAAAATAGTTTTTTTTAGCCATCTATCAGTCCGTTATAGAGGGTTTTATTTTAAAATGTGATCAACATACCTTAATACGAACAATTTTCATGATTTCTATTTCAAAACCTGCAATGGTTTCATTCGCAGGATAATAGGTAATATTAACCTGTTGGCTTTGTAATGATTTATAGCGTTTTTTTCTGCGGTATTTAAAAGGCACATCTAGGTCTTTTAACATGATGGTATTAAGGTACCAGTCATCGACTTCACGTTGCACATGTGAAACAACCGTTTGTTGTTCAGTATGGATAAGTGATTCGTGTTTATCTGTTAGTGATTTCGCGTCTGTTTTTTTCATCGTATTTTTCACTATATTTTGCTAAAAATAAGTAGCTTCCGTTAACGTATGAATGCAATATCATAACAAATAGTGAAAAAAAAATTTAGTTAAATGTTGCTTTTTAAAACAATTAAACAGTATTCTTAAAAAGAACCCTAAGTATTTAATATTATTTAATGATTACAGTTACTTGATGAGTCTTTGTGTCAGATAAATTTACAAATAAAAAAATCGACATTACTGCTAATTCTTACTTGATTGAAAATAAAAGCTATTTATTTGTTGGTATGGTTTATGCTTAATTAGCTGTAAGATAAGTGATAACGTTCACTTTTAGCATTTACCTTCAAATTTTATCGTGAAGGGATTAAAAGGAATAATAAGATGAAAAAAACAGTTTTTAAAGTACTAGCATTAGCCTGTGTGTTGTTATTCACCACAGTATCAAACGCGACACTAATAACCTTAGATGATCTTCCAGGCAATAACTTTAGAGTTGAAGCTAGTCCAATTTACTTTGAAGCTGGGTTTCAAATATCTGTTAGTTGTACTAATTGCGTTAATGTGATTAGTACGTTGAATGAGTCTGCTAACTTTTCTAATAGTAGTGAGGCAAAAGATTGGGGCGCCAACGGGCGCTTTCTTGAAACTTGGAATACTCAAGCCGTTTTTACCTTATCAGCTATTTCCGGACAAGCATTTGATTTCTTAGGCCTTGATATGGGTTGGTATAACAACAATACTGACATCGCTAGCTGGGAAATTATCAGTCTAGATGCCGCTAATAATCAAGTTGAACAATTAAACCTTTTTGGTAAAGGAAATTTTGCACTGTCTATGACCGGTGTTAATGCAATTCAATTGAGAAATATTGCTGGCTTTAGCTCATTCGATAACTTACAAGTATCTGCAGCTAATCAACCGGTAACCGTTCCTGAACCATCAACGCTTATTATTTTAGGCTTAGGTTTGATCGGATTAGCATCACGTCGAATTAAGTAACACTAGAGCCTGAACGCTTCGATTTTATAAAAAACACTAAGGGTCATCATTAGTGTTTTTTTGTTTTGGGCTGGTGAGTTTTTTAGTGGTCTTGCGTAATATATAAGCCGTTAAAAAGTTGCAGCTAAATGTGTTTAAAAATAAGCTTAAATTTTTGTGGTTTTTATTGATATGGTGTTGTCAGCGACCAGAGTATTTTACTACAGATTACTTCCTTGCTGTGAGCTGATACAGTTTATCTCTGGTTTGATAAGGTCATTAAACTTGAAAATTTTACTCTGCATTTTCTAACCTTATCAGCAGATAATACCAATTTTACAAAGCTCTGAGTGGGAACAAACTTAATAAACGTGGTATAAAACTTAGTAATTAAAATGTAGTTATTAAACCTTTGCATTATCAGCGGGTGAAATAAAGCTTTGCAGGAAAAGTGTACGAGGTTATTTTTTATATAGCTTTAATTTATTGCTATTTAACAATATATTACTATTTGATTTTAACCTTAAGTCACGTAGAATCGAAGCACTTTTTCTAAATCTGTTTGGCTAAATCGTTGTTATAATGCCCTCTAAAACTAGTTATTCGCCGGTACTTTCTTTTTTTCCTCGATTCATCGTCGCATTAACTCTATTGCAGTGTTTGGTATTAGCGATACATTCATCACCAACAACCAGTTCAATAATTCAGCGTATATTAACGCAAACAGTTGCTTTAATTCATGCAGCATTAGGCACATCATTTACCGTTAATGGTAATGTTTTAACTCATCAACCTAGTTTGCAATATGTGATTGTTGATAACGAATGCACAGGTTTAATGCTTTTAGCTAGTGTCTGCGCTGCTATTATTGGCTTTGCGCGTTCTGCGTTAAAGACATTGAAAATGATAACAATTGCTGTGATAATTTTGTCCATTGAAAACGTGATCAGGATCGCACATCTATTTTTCGAAATAAGACTACCGAACAATAATTTTGAGTTTTACCATTTATATGTCTGGCAGATAGTTAATTTTATCACCGGATTAGTCGTCCTTTTATTTCTAGAAAAAAAGTTTAACAATAACAGGGAACTTCATGAATAAAATTCTTCTAGCCGTATTATGTTGCTTTTGTGTTTTTTTTGCACCGCTCACTTTTGCCGGCGGTGGCGGTGGCGGCGGTGGAACAACGGGGGGCTCAAGTGTTCCTTCTTTACATATCTTAGTTCAGTTGTTTTTTGTGCTCTTGATTGCTCTCTGGTATCGAAAACCCAAATAGCATGCAAGTACTGGCATATTTTAAGGCAGCGAATAAATCTGAATTTAGGCAACAGTCACTCGAGTTGCTGTTAATACTCAGCACAGTAAGCCTTTTTTATTTAGCCTTTCCTACTAAGGGATACAGTAACCTAGCATGGTTTGCCCTTATTCCTGTTTGCATGGCATTAAAAAACCAAGATAGACGTCAAGCCTTTGTTACGGGATTTTTGGCCGCAACGTTAGGTTGGTTTTTCAGTATTTGGTGGGTAGTTCCTGGCCTAAGTAGCATTACCGCAAGTACACAAAATTTAATTGTTCCCTTTGTTTTATTGTATTGTTGTTTATCAGCATTGCCATATGCATTAGGTTGTTGGCTTCATGTTTATCTTAACTGTCGAGAAAGTGTTGTTGGGGCTTTGCTCTCGGCACTGAATTTTACGGTTTTAGTCAACTACACGCCACAAATATTACCAGGCAACTTAGCGCATGGCTTGTATAACAAACCGATGTTTATCCAAGCGGCAGATATTGGTGGGGTACCTTTAGTTTTCTTCATTATTCATAGTGTTTGCTTTTTATTGGCAAACGCTATAACGATAGACAAGACAAATAGTAAGCAAAAAGTCGCTTGCCTTTTACTTGCCATCATCGTGTTTTGTGCTAATTACGGCTATGGATATTTTAAAATAAATCAAAGTGATCCGGCTAATATAGCCACGAGTAAGCAAATTAAGGTTGCTATGGTACAACCTAATATTTCTATTGAAAACCGAACGAGAGACGATTGGCAGCAGTTAGCACCTGAGCTTATGACGATGATCCGCAACATCACTGAAAATGAAGCGGTTGATTTACTGATACTACCGGAACTTCCAGTGCCAGTCTCATTTCAATATTTTGACTTTGATAAAGATTTGTTGAATAAATCGCTACTAAATACCAAGCTTTTACTGACGGCTATTAAACCAATAGCTGGTACGTTAGATGATAGCAAAGGTTATTTCAATACCATGGAGTTAGTCGTTGATAATCAGCTTGAGCAACGATACGCAAAGCAAGTTTTGTTGCCTTTTGGTGAATATTTACCCTTTGAAGCTAACCTACCTTGGTTGAGGAAAGTTTTTCCTTACGCCCCAAATTATAAGCAAGGTAGTGCAAACATCTTATTTGAATTGCCCTTATCACAACAGAGCATTAAGTTTGTCCCACTTATTTGCTATGAAGCTGTATTTTCAGACACGGTTGGCCATGGAGTAGAAGCGGGTGGTGAACTGTTAATTAATTCGTCAAACGATGCTTGGTTTGGTAAAACAGCAGGGCAAAGTGTACATTTAGCGCTAAGTACATTTCGTAGTGTTGAATATCGAAAAAACCTCATTCGAAACACCAATAACGGTATTAGCGTTATCATTGACCCTTATGGTCGACAAATCGTCTCTTCAAAAATTACGCCGCATACCCGTGGTTATTCCGTCACTGCGTTAAATATTGTTGCTAATAATAGTTTTTATCAACAATTTCCGTACTTTATAAAATGGCTTTTCATCATTATTATGGCCTTTGCTGTCGTAGTAGTCCGAAATCGCAACATTAAAAACAGGCAAATAAATGCATAATATTGAAGAGAAATTACACGCGATATTCAGTGAGTATACCGATGAAGACTTTGCTGGTCTTACTGATGCTCAAACACTTGATGAAGTAGGTATCGATTCATTATCGACAGTTGAAATTATTTTTGATATTGAAGAAGCATTTGATATTAAAATTCCTGATGACAGTGTGTTAAATGCTCAAGGAAGCTCTTTAAGCTGCTATGCCGATATACTGGCACTGGTTAAAATATTGGTTAAAGAAAGGCAAGAAAATGTCTGATGCTATTGTCGTCAGTGGTATGGGCTGTATTTCCGCTGCGGGTAAAAATGTCGCTGAATTTTCATCAAGTATATTTCAGCCCTCATTAAGTAGCTGTATTAGTACAACAAATATTTTAAAACCCGATGAAAACATTTCCTTTCTTGCTGCGCAGGTAAAAGATTATGCCGCGAATGACTATTTTACTAAAAAAGAACTGAAGCTCTTAGACCGTTATGCACAATTTGCTTTGATCTCAGCAGAGCAAGCAATAAAAGATGCTAATTTAGTGTTTGACGCTAGCAACCAACAACGAAGCAGTGTTGTGCATGGCACCAGTATTGGCGGGCAAGAAACTATTGAGCATGCTTACGCTGAGCTATTCGAACAAGGTAAATCGAGAACTCACCCTTTTACAGTACCTAAGCTTTTACCCAGTTCGGCGACTGCGCATATCGCGATGAAATACGGTATTAAAGGACCAACCTTTGCTACTTCCTCTGCATGCTCATCTTCAGGTCATGCCATTGCTATGGCTGTTTTAATGCTACGTAGCCACTTAATCGATTATGCCATTGTCGGCGGTGCTGAAGCATGTCTTAGTAAGGGTAACTTTTATGCTTGGAACGGCTTACGTGTATTATCTAATGATGCTTGTCGACCTTTTTCAAAAAACCGTAGTGGCTTAGTGATGGGAGAAGGAGCCGCTAGCTTAATTTTAGAACGCGAAAGTACGGCTAAAAATCGTGGTGCCACCTTATACGCCAAGCTAGTTGGCATTGGCATGAGTTCTGATGCTTACAATATTGTTCAGCCGTTAGCCGAGGGTGCAGAATCTGCTATGGCTGCCGCGATAAGTGATGCAGGGCTGAATGCCGCTGACATTGGCTATATTAATGCGCATGGCTCTGGCACAATACAGAATGATAAAACGGAATCTGAAGCCATATTGTCGGTGTTTAAGGATAGCGGTATAGCACCACTTGTTTCTTCAACTAAAGGCACTCACGGGCATATGCTTGGTGCTGGTGCTGCTTTAGAGTCAATAGCAGCAATACTTGCATTAAGAAAACAAACAGCACCTGCAACCTGTAATTTTGATGAAAAAGATCCTCTGTGTAATATTAATCTTGTTGTTAATAGTAAAGTAAACGCTAATTTATCGCATGTGATGAGTAATTCATTTGCTTTTGGTGGTTTGAATACATCGTTAATTTTTCAGCTAGCGGATAGGCAATAATAGACAATAGCGAGTTTTCTCTGGCGTTGTTTTTCTGTGGTTTTGATAAAGCATTTTTATCAAATGCTTACGGGAGAGTTGAGATTCTATCTTATTGATATTTTTCATCGCTGATATCGCCAATTTTGACTGGTTAGCAATAGTCGAAGATACTCCAGTATCAAATTAAGACTATTGTTTTTTGCTAAAAATTGCCTCTTAGATCATTGCTGCTTTATGGTAAAATGCAGCAATGTTCATAAAAGATAACTTTTACTCATGTTAAACTCACCATCATCATCATCATCATCATTATTATTACCGATTAAATCTTTCCTCAAATGTGAAACCCCGCAAGCTTGGCTCGATGAAGCTGCCAAAAAAGAAAACCTATCAGTAATATTAATCGATCATCTGATCTGTGAGTTAAAAGCCGCGCAATCGGCAATGTTCTTAATTCGTAAATATGCCGTTGATAAAATCAGTGGTGATGCACTGTTAGCTTGGCTACAACCATTTGAAACGCTTATTTATAAGCGAGAAGGTGACTGGCGTGATCTGGCGGCTAAAAATAAATTGACTAAAGCAGTGATTCCTAAATCTGACTCTTTTTATGGGCAAGACCTGATAGATAAAATGGTGTTATTAATTAAAGAAGAGTTACATCATTTTTATCAAGTACTGGAAATGATGGCTCACTATGGCATTGAATACCGCAGTATCACGCCATGTCGTTATGCTAAAGGGATGTTAAAGCATGTTAAAACCTTTGAACCTGATGCACTTATCGATAAACTTATTGTTGGCGCCTATATTGAAGCGAGATCTTGTGAGCGTTTTGCAAAGCTGGCACCTCATGTTGATAAACGCTTAGGTGATTTTTATATTTCATTATTACGCTCTGAAGCACGACATTATCAAGACTACTTAACGTTAGCGAAAGAAATCGCTGGACCAGAGCAAAGCGCTAAAGTTGATAGTCGAATTGCTTTTTTTGCTGAAGTTGAAGCTGATTTAATCACCAGTACAGATACTGATTTTAAGTTTCATAGTGGAATGCCTGTAGAGTGAACTCAATGCAGGTAGTAATTTTTCATACTTATTGTTAAGTAATAACTGATAAAAACTCCTTGTTAAGGTTTTTCATTCTCTTCATAAGTCGATAGTATGTCATCTTAGCTTGGAGCTATTGCTAAATGGATAATAAATTAATTCGACGAGTTTACATCGTATTGTTGACTTATGCGTTACTCATTCCACATCATATAATAAGGAAAATAATTAATGCGCACTATGATTGCATTGGTTGCAGCGGTAGCTAGTTTATCTGCTTGCCAACCTAACAGTTCATCACAAACAGCTACCCAAGAGCCAACCGTTGTCGAAGCCACTAAAACCGTTGTAGAAAGTAAAGCTAATGAATCGAAACGATTAAATGAATGGTTTGCGGTTAAGTATGAAGAGCAATTACAAAGCAGCCCGGTCATGCTGACATTTCTAGGTCGTAAAGAGAAATACGACCAAATGAATGATATGACAGAAGCTTTTGAACAAGAGCAATTAGCATGGCAAGCAGCCAGCGTTGCTGAGCTAACCACTAATTTCGATTATAACAATTTAACTTCAGAAGCTAAGATTTCATATGATATTTGGCTGTATCAATATCAACAAGCAAAAGCAGGCGCGAAGTTTAATAACAATAATTATATTTTCACTCAATTTAATGGTATTCAAGCTTTTGCAGCACAGTTTTTAATTAACTTTCATCAAGTTGATGAACTCAGTGATATGCAGGCCTATGTTAAACGTATTGCCGGTGTTAGTACGGCTATTGATCAATTACTGGTACGAGCAAAAGAAAATGCGGCCTTTGGCACTCGCCCGCCTAAATTTGCTTACGAAGGCGTTATTGAGCAGGCAAGCAATCTTATCACAGGCCGACCATTTACTGAGGATGAAGCGGCGGTTGACTCGCCACTGTGGATGGATGTACAAAGAAAAATAACAGGTTTAGTTGAGGCTAAAAAAATCACCAAAGAACAGGCAGAGTCTTTAGAATCTGACGCTAAAAAACAATTGCTTGCAACATTTTTACCGAGCTATCAGGCATTAATTTCTTGGTTCGAAAGTGACATTGTTAACAGCAAAAGTAATCCTACGGGCGTGGCAACTCAAACGAATGGTCAAGCGTTTTATAATCATATGATTAACGCATCAACAACCACTGAATTATCTGCAGGTGAAATTCATGCCATTGGGGTTAAAGAAGTTGCGCGTATCACCAATGAGATGATCGCGATTAAAGAGCGTGTTGGTTTTGATGGTGATTTACCGGCATTTTTTAACTTCATTAAAACCGACGAGCAATTTTTCTATCCAAATACTGATGAGGGACGTCAAGGCTATATTACCGATACAGAAACTTACTTAGGCTTTATCAATGAGCAGTTACCTAAATATTTTAGCCTTTTACCTAAGGCTGACTTAGTGGTTAAACGTGTAGAAGCATTTAGAGAGCAAGATGGTGCAGCGCAACATTACAGTTCTGGTACACCAGATGGTAGTCGCCCTGGTGTTTATTACGCACATTTATCTGATATGACAGCGATGCCAAAAAATGAAATGGAAGGTGTTGCCTACCATGAAGGGAATCCAGGGCATCATATGCAAATATCGATTGCTCAAGAGCTAACATCGATACCACAGTTTCGCACGCAAGCGAATTTTACCGCTTACAGTGAAGGTTGGGGCTTGTATGCAGAACAATTAGCGAAAGAGATGGGTGCTTACCAAGATGACTACTCTGACTTCGGCCGTTTAGTTAATGAAATATGGCGGGCAGTTCGCTTAGTGGTTGATACTGGCTTACATGCACAAGGCTGGACTGAAGAACAAGCTATCGCTTATTTTAAAGAGAAAACACCGATTGCCGAAGAAGCGATTGTTTCTGAAGTACGTCGATACTTAGTGCTACCGGGGCAAGCTACTTCATACAAAATTGGCATGTTAAAAATTCTTGAGTTGAGAGAAAGTGCTAAAAAAGCTTTAGGAGAGCGCTTTGATATTCGCGGCTTCCACGATACCGTACTCGGTGGTGGCGCTATGCCATTGGCTATTTTAGAGCGCAGAGTGAATGACTGGGTAAGTAGTCAAATGGCTAAGTAAAGTTGAATTTTTTTATTTGCTCTGAAAATATTGCCTTTATATACGCTGTTCGCATACCTGTTATTCGGAACTCAGGTTCAGTAGTAATGATGTAGTTTACCTGCAGTACGAACAAAAATGCCTAAACGAAAGTTTAGGCATTTTTATGTTCAGGATGAACGGTATATCGCGAGCGCATGGATGCGCAGGAGCGTGTATGTTCAGGATGAACGGCCATTTTTTGTTCCCGAAAAAAACTAGGTACCTGTGTCACTGTAGGCAGTATCGCGAGCGCATGGATGCGCAGGAGCGTGTTTATCCAACGTGGTAAATATTAATCATTCGAATGGACTATCTAGCAACTCCATACTATCAGGGGTGACTTTTAGCCAAGCACCTTGCTCATACCAATCACCTAATACAATTCTTTGTGCTTCTTCCCCATTTGCTTTTATCTCATGCACTGCAGGGCGATGAGTGTGGCCATGGATTAAAATTTGACTTTGATGTTGCTCTAAACAGTGAATAACTTCACTTTCAGTGACATCCATAATATCTTGTGATTTCATCGCAGTAGCTGTGGCACTTTGATTGCGATAGTTGTTCGCGATTTTACGTCGAACAAATAGCGGTAAGCTTTTTATCATCGTTTGCCACCACCAACTACGTGATTTCTTACGAAAAGCTTGATAACCAACATCGCGTGTACATAAAGTATCACCGTGCATAATTACCACTGGCTTGTTGTATAAATCTATTAAGGTGATTTCAGGAAGTAGTTCCATACCCGATTGCTTAGCAAAGCGTTTGCCGAGTAAGAAATCACGATTGCCATGAATGAAATAAATTTTACAACTCAGCGTTGATAATTTTTTTAGCGCCTGGGATATTTCGACAATAAAAGTACTGTCATCATCATCACCGACCCAATATTCAAATAAATCACCCAAAATATATAAAGCTTGTGCTTTTGGCGCTTCATTTTCTAAAAATGATAAAAAACAGGCCGTAATATCGGGCCTGTTTTGGGCAAGATGTAAATCAGCAATAAAATATGTTAAAGCTGATTTATTACTTGAATGAGAAATTTCGCTCATAGCGTTAGCGGCGGTAATATAAAATTACGCGACGATTGTTTCTTCGATTAAAATTTCTTCTTTTGGTACGTCATCGTGAAAACCCATACGACCGGTATCTACTAGCGTCATTTTGTCGACAATGTCCATGCCTTCAACTACTTTAGCAAATACGCAGTAGCCCCAGCCTTGCACGTCTTCACTTTTGAAGTTAAGGAAGTCGTTATCAGCTAAGTTAATGAAAAATTGTGCTGATGCTGAATGTGGGTCTTGAGTACGTGCCATAGCTAAAGTGCCACGCGCATTGCTTAAACCATTATTTGCTTCATTTTGAATTGATTCACGACTATCTTTTTCGTCCATACCTGAGGCGAAACCACCACCTTGCGCCATAAAACCTTTAATAACACGGTGAAAAATCGTGCCGTTATAAAAGCCATCTTCAGCATATTGTTGAAAGTTTTTTGCCGTAACAGGGGCGTTATCAAAATCTAATTCAATTTTAATATCGCCTAAGGTTGTTTTAAATGTGATCATTTTTTTACTCATAAATCTAAAGGAAGTGTAATTAGGCAAATTGTAACCCAATAAAAGAAAGATTTCTCGGCAAAATTTATCAGCAAATACCTTTAGGTTAATGATTCATACCAATACTTCGGGTACAATTGCGATAATTCTCATGTTGAGAATACAACCCTTTAATCAAGTATTGATATTACATAGGAAAAATCGTCATTATGTTGCAGATTTATAATACCTTAAGCAGGAAAAAAGAAGTTTTTAAACCAATCACTTCCAACAAGGTAGGCTTATATGTTTGTGGTATTACTATTTATGACCGTTGCCATATTGGTCATGCGAGAACCTATGTTGCCTTTGATATTATTGCCCGTTACTTTAAGTACTTAGGTTACGACCTAACACATGTGCGTAATATTACTGACGTTGATGATAAAATTATCCAGCGCGCTAATGAAAATGGTGAAAGCTGTGAAGCTTTAACTTTACGCATGACCGAACAGATGTATCAAGATTTTGATGATCTCAATATTATGCGTCCTGATATTGCCCCTACCGTAACCGGACATATGGATGAAATTATAGCCTTAGTTGTGCGTCTTATTGAACGCGAACATGCTTATGTTGCGAGCAATGGCGATGTGATGTTTGATGTCAGTAGTTATAAAGATTACGGTAAGTTGAGTTTACAAAATTTAGATATGTTGCAATCTGGCTCTCGTGTTGATATCGATGAAGCTAAACGTAATCCATTAGATTTTGTACTGTGGAAAATGGCTAAGCCAGACGAGCCTAGTTGGGATTCGCCATGGGGCAAAGGCCGACCAGGTTGGCATATTGAATGTTCCGCGATGAATAGCAAACACTTAGGCGAGCACTTTGATATTCATGGTGGTGGCTCTGATTTACAATTTCCACATCACGAAAACGAGATTGCGCAATCATGTTGTGCCTTTGATACACCTTACGTAAATTATTGGATGCACGGCGGTATGGTGCAAATAAACAAAGAAAAGATGTCAAAATCTTTAAATAACTTTTTTACTTTGCGTAGTGTACTCGATAAATATGATGCTGAAAGCGTGCGTTTCTTTTTAACCTCAAGTCATTATCGTAGCCAATTAAATTACTCACAAGATAATTTAACCCAAGCGCGAGCAAGCTTAGAGCGACTTTATACTGCCTTGCGTGATGTAACACCTATTAAGGTTGAGTTAACAGGTAATGAATACGTTCAGCGCTTTGAAAAAGCTATGGACGATGACTTTAACTGTCCTGAAGCCATGCCGGTTTTGTTTGAACTAGCAAAAGAAATCAATCGCCTCAAAGCAAGCGATATTGAAGCGGCTGGAAAGCTAGCTTTTATTCTCGTTTCGCTAGGAGAAGTGTTAGGGATTGCTCAAAATTCCCCTGAAGACTTTTTACAAGGTAGTAATGACGATAGTGATGATGTTGCTGAAATAGAAGCTTTGATTAAACAGCGCAATGACGCACGTGCTAACAAAGACTGGACTATGGCTGATGATGCTCGTGACAAATTAGCGGCTTTGAACATTATTTTAGAAGATAGTGCTGGCGGTACAACGTGGCGTAAAGGTTAGGGCGCTAGCAAAACGGTTCGTTATCGTTACCAACTAACGAACCTATAGCGCTAATTTGAGTAAGCTGACTTTTACTCAAGCAATTCTCTTTTGATGGCAAACTAACGGTACTTGCAAGCTGTTAACTCGGGCTATGCTATAAGTTTTGATTGAATTAAGGCTTATGGCATTGCGATAAAATAAGCTTAACAATGTTTATTTAACTATCTCTATCAGCTTGAACCTCATTATTAGCCTGAAATTATCTCAGCGTTTTTTATTGGCTTTAACTGCTTTTACGGTGTTTGTTTTACACTGTTTTCTTTTTAAATAGGTATATACTTTCTTTCTGAGCGCTCAAACTTGGGCTTATCCTATCGAGAGTTTAATTGTATCGAGGTGTGAATTAAGCGATTTTTTCTTTTTGAATCACTTTGCAGCGCGAAAATGACAATAATTTTAATGCTGTCATGAAACTGTCACAATTATTTATCACAATGTTTGTTATACGATTTTATATTTAGTCATCAGGATGGATACATGAATAGACAAATTTTAGTTGTCGAAGATGAAGCGCCAATAAGAGAAATGATCACCTTTGTTTTAGAACAGAATGGTTTTAACGCCATAGAAGCTGAAACCATAGAGCAAGCGCAAGCAAAAATTAAAGAACCGTATCCTGATTTAATTTTACTTGATTGGATGTTGCCCGGTGGTACTGGTGTAAAGTTAGCAAAATCGTTAAAACAGAATGAATATACCCGTACGATTCCTATTATTATGCTCACGGCTCGAGCTGACGAAGACGATAAAGTGAAAGGCTTTGATGCCGGTATTGATGATTATGTTACTAAACCGTTTTCACCCAAAGAACTCATTGCCCGTATCAAAGCGGTTATTCGACGTGTTGCGCCAACAGCATTGGAAGAGTCAATTGAGTTTCATGGCATTAAGCTCGATCCTGTTGCGCATCGTGTCTCCATTAATGATAAAAGTTTAGATCTTGGCCCTACAGAGTTTCGTTTACTGCATTTTTTCCTTACCCATACCGAGCGTGTTTATAGCCGAGAGCAGCTGCTTGATAATGTTTGGGGAACCAATGTTTATGTTGAAGATAGAACTGTTGATGTTCATATTCGACGTTTACGTAAAGCAATTGCTGGCGAAGGGCATGAAGACTTTATTCAGACGGTAAGAGGCTCTGGTTATCGTTTTTCAGGAAAAACTAAAGATCGTGTGTAATTGTTAACTTAGCATAAATACATGGTTCTATAAGGCCATTTGCAGCAGGCATGATTTTTTTATGCTTGCTAAGCATTTATTAGTACTGTCCAATACTCGCCATATAAGTAAGCTTGGGGTAAAACACAAAAAGCGTGTGTTATTGCTTTTTCACTTTGGCAACACAACGAACAAAATTATTTAATGTTTGAATGTAAATTATTAAAAGTAGAGGTGTTAAACTACATGTTCGAATATTCATTATCCCGAATTCAGGTTAACGACTAATTTATGTATTTTCGTATCTCAGCGAGAAAACTCCTTACCCGTATCACTAGCGTTATTATTGTCAGTGGCTTTATCGGTTATCTTTTTGGTCACACCTTTCTTGTTGTTAGTGCTGTGTCTATTGGCTTACTTGCTTGGCACTACAATCATTTATTTAAATTAATTAATTGGTTATGGCAAGGCAAGTCAATATCGCCACCGCAAGCTAAAGGGATTTGGGGACGAATATATGATGGCCTATATCGACGTATTCGTAAGCAACGTTTAAAGCAAAAGCAACTAAACGAGCGAATTCGAAAATTTCGTGATGGCGCCGAAGCTTTGCCAGACGCAGCATTAGTGCTTTCAACAGAATTGACTATTTTATGGGGTAATAAAAAAGCCTCACAACTTTTAGGTGTACGTTGGCCTAGTGATGTTGGTCAACGTATTGATAATTTGATCCGTTTTCCCGAATTTGCTAAATATGTCAATAGTGGCAATTATGACAGCCCATGTTTAATTATTTCGCCAATAAATAATGAGTTACAGCTTGAATTGCGGATGATGGCATATGGTAGCGACCAAATTTTATTACTTGCTCGTGATATTAGTAAAATACAACGATTAGAGGAAATGCGTCGTGATTTTGTTGCTAATGTTTCGCATGAGTTAAAAACCCCTTTAACTGTCGTGCGGGGTTATGTTGAGATGGTGCAAAGCAGTGGTGCAAGTTTAGAGCCGCACTGGCAAAAAGCGTTCACCACCATAGAAACACAAGTATCACGCATGGACAGACTAGTTGAACAGTTACTGGTGTTATCCAGAATTGAGAATAATGTTGAAGACGACAATCACCAACAAGTTGATTTATCACGCTTAATATTAACAATAGTGGAAGATGTGCAATGGTTGAATCAAGATAAAAATCACACGATTAACGACCATATTTCACCTGAAATAAAAATTAACGGTAATGAGCATGAGTTAAAAAGTGCCTGCATGAACTTAATTTCAAATGCTATTGCTTATACCCCCGCAGGTGGGGTTATTGATGTGATTTTATGTAATGACGGTAATAAAATACGTTTTAGTGTCAAGGATAATGGCCCTGGCATTAAACCTGAGCATGTTAATCGTTTAACTGAGCGCTTCTTCCGTGTTGATATGTCTCGATCACGTAATACTGGTGGCTCAGGGCTAGGCTTAGCGATTGTTAAGCATGTTTTGAACCATCATAATGCTGAACTTGCTATTGAAAGTGAATGGCATAAAGGTAGTGAATTTATTATTTATTTTACTGCCACAATAAATGAATAGATTATTTATGGCGACAGCAGTCGCCATTTAAATGCTCAGCTAACGTCTTAAATACCGTAACCGCCATTAGTCGAATAACGCCTTGCTAGCAAATTTGCATCTTTATTAAAGTATCCAAGTTTAATTGCCGTTTTTTATTTTTCATAGCACGCTGTTTTATGTGAAAACAATGACACTTTTATGATGCCTGTAATATAAGTGTCACAAACTTTACTTATTATTGTCATATTCACTTTATATAGTGTTGGCAAATTAATTACAATTCTCATCGGAGAGTAACATGAGTTTAAAACGTGCATTAGGCGTTATCGGTTTATCAAGTTTTATTAGCTTCTCGGCATTTGCTGTTGATAGCGATTTACCAGAATACAAAAAAGTTAGTGGCGTATCGGGCAATGTTTCATCTGTTGGCTCTGATACCTTAGCTAATATGATGACATTTTGGGCGGAAGAGTTTAAGCGTACTTACCCAAATGTAAATGTACAAATTCAAGCAGCTGGTTCATCGACTGCGCCACCGGCATTAACGGAAGCGACTTCAAACCTTGGCCCTATGAGCCGTAAAATGAAGTCTCGTGAAATTGAAGCTTTTGAAAAACGTTATGGCTATAAACCAACAGCGGTGCGTGTTGCTATTGATGCTTTAGCTGTTTTTGTACATAAAGATAACCCTATAAAAGGTCTTCGTATTGAGCAAGTTGACGCGATATTTTCAAATAACCGCAAATGTGGTGCAGAAAAAGATGTCGACCGTTGGGGGGATTTAGGCTTAACTGGTGATTGGACAGGTAAAGATGTGCAGTTGTACGGTCGTAACTCCGTATCAGGCACTTACGGTTATTTTAAAAAGAAAGCGCTTTGTAAAGGCGATTTTAAAAATAGTGTTAATGAACAACCGGGTTCAGCATCGGTTGTACAATCAGTATCAGCGTCATTAAATGGCATTGGTTACTCCGGTATTGGTTATAAAACTTCGGGCGTTAGAGCACTTCCATTAGCGAAAAAAGGCGATAACTTCGTTGAAGCTAGCATGGAAAATGCCATTTCTAAAAAATACCCTTTATCTCGCTTTTTATATGTCTATGTAAATAAGCACCCAACCAAGCCTTTAGCTCCGATGGAAGCTGAATTTTTGAAAATGGTTTTATCTAAGTCAGGTCAAACGATTGTTGAAAAAGATGGTTATATTCCATTACCTGCGTCAGTTGTCGAAAAAGAATTTAAAAAGTTAGATTTAGCTTTATAAGCTTTAGCTAATAAGTTTTAGTTGCACAATTGCTAAAACCGATAAAAAAGTCCGCATTCAGCAATGAGTGCGGACTTTTATGTTCAGGACGAACGGTATGCTGTGATCACAAGGATGTGAAAGAGCAGCCATGTTCAGGACGAACGGTATGCTGTGATCACAAGGATGTGAAAGAGCAGCCATGTTCAGGACTCTATGTTAAGTAAGCTTCTTAGATATTCTATGTTACGAATATCACATTGCTGTTAATTACCTAGCGAGAAATATCCACCATTAAGTCATCCGCTAAGTTCTCAAGGGCATCAATCATGGCGTCTATATTCTGGTTGTTAGCAGAAACAGTGACTTTAGCTTTAAATAACTCATGACCTGCATGGGGCGCTATTTCTTGCGTACTGACCAGTTTAAGTAAATTACCACCTTGATGATGAATAATTGATGATATTTCTTGTACTATGCCTGCTCTATCGTTTGCCGTGAGCTCTAGAACAAGTACAGCTTCAGGTGCTGACTTATCTTGTTGGGCATGCTCAATCTGCATTTTAAAGCCATCTAATGCAGCAAGCTCATCGGATAATGCGGATAAATTTTCCGGTGCGGTGGCAATTTCAATAACACCAGCAAACAGGCCTGACATTTGATGTAAGCTAGATTTTTGCCAATTACCCTTATGCTTTGTAATTAAGTCGGATAAAACCTCTACTATGCCGGGACGGTCAGCGGTGATAAAAGAAATGATAAGGTGATTCATGATAAGTCCTTTGAAAATAAAAATGAGAAGTGATTGCAGCTTGGTTAATTTTCGGTACGTGTTAACTGCGATAGTTCTTTATGCAGTTGCTCATCGTCGCCTAAATTCAGCTCTATTAAGCGTCGCAATAAACTAACACTGTCGATATCAATGGCATTACATTGCACACCAATTTCGTCACCTTCTTGATGGACAACCGCAATATTCATGATAATTTCACTGTTATTATTATCTAATTGAAATGACAATAAACCAAGTTGTCGTGTCAGTATTAACCCTTTGCAATCCAAATAAAGTAATGCACCATTTAATGAAATATCATGCACTTTTACCTCAAACTGTTCTTCGCTTACAGACAGTTTTGCTTTCATGGAAAAGAGCACGCGAGTAAATTGACGTCGATTTTGCATTGAATTTAATTTTGGCTAAAGTGGTATATTTAGCATAGCTTGCTTTAATATCAAACGCATTAATTAATTCTCGTTAAATGAGCAATAAATTAATTCGCTTGCGATAACAAAAAAGGCAGCTTAATTAATTCATTAAGCTGCCTTTATCTTGTTAGTTACTAAATAGTTAACTGTTGAGTTAGCCTATTTTTTTATATTTTATACGATGTGGTTCAGTTGCAGATGGACCATAAGTTTTTCTCAACCAAGCTTCATAATCAGTGAAATTACCTTCATAGAAATTAATTTGCCCTTCATCGCGGTAATCTAAAATATGGGTGGCAATGCGGTCAAGGAACCAACGGTCATGGGAAATCACCATCGCACAACCTGGGAACTCTAATAACGCTTCTTCAAGTGCGCGTAAGGTTTCAACATCGAGATCATTGGTAGGTTCATCGAGTAATAATACGTTACCACCGGTTTGCACAAGCTTAGCTAAATGTACACGATTACGTTCACCACCAGATAAATCGCCGATGATTTTTTGTTGATCATTACCTTTAAAGTTAAAGCGACTTGCGTAGGCACGACTTGGAATTTCAAAATTACCTATGTTTAAAATTTCATGACCTTGCGAGATCTCTTGGTAGACGGTTTTGCTATCGTCCATGTCATCACGGAACTGATCAACACTGGCAAGCTTAACCGTATCACCAAGTTCTACTGTGCCAGAATCTGGCTGTTCAGCACCAGACATTATTTTGAATAAGGTTGACTTACCGGCACCGTTTGGCCCGATAATGCCGACGATAGCACCTTTAGGGACGCTAAAGCTTAAGTTATCAATCAGCATTCTATCGCCAAATGATTTTGTTAAATTAATAACATCTAACACCTTATCACCGAGACGAGGCCCCGGTGGAATATAAAGTTCGTTAGTTTCGTTACGTTTTTGATGATCTTGGCTATTCAATTCTTCAAAGCGAGCCATACGAGCTTTGCTTTTAGATTGACGTGCTTTCGGATTTGAACGTACCCATTCAAGTTCTTGTTTAATGGTTCTTTGTAAGGCATTTTCACTTTTGCTTTCTTGCTCAAGGCGAGCATTTTTTTGTTCTAACCAAGAAGAATAGTTACCTTCATAAGGAATACCATGACCTCTATCAAGCTCTAAGATCCAGCCGGCAACATTGTCTAAGAAATATCTATCATGGGTGATGGCGACGACAGTACCAGCATAATCATGTAAGAAGCGCTCTAACCAAGCCACAGACTCAGCATCTAAATGGTTAGTTGGCTCATCAAGTAGTAGCATGTCAGGTTTTTGTAATAATAAGCGACAAAGGGCAACGCGACGACGCTCACCACCACTAAGAACAGCAATTTTTTGCTCCCAAGGCGGTAGGCGCAAAGCATCTGCAGCACGCTCTAAAACGTTGTCAATGTTGTGGCCGTCTTGGCTATTAATAATATCTTCAAGTTGACCTTGCTCTTTTGCTAGGGCGTCAAAATCGGCTTCAGGTTCAGCGTATTCAGCATAAACTTGGTCCAAGCGTGCCATGGCATTTTTTACTTCAGAAACCGCTTCTTCCACAATTTCACGGACGGTTTTTTCTTCATCTAATATCGGCTCTTGAGGTAAATAGCCGATATTAATGCCAGCTAATGCTTTTGCTTCGCCTTCAAACTCGGTATCAACACCGGCCATAATACGCAGTAACGTTGATTTACCTGAGCCATTTAAACCTAGTACACCAATTTTTGCACCAGGGAAAAAAGACAGTGAAATATCTTTTAAAATTGTACGCTTAGGAGGAACCACTTTCGAAACGCGGTTCATCGACATGATGAATTTATCAGGTAATGGTTGAGCCATGAAAAACCTTATATTTGGATTGGAAAGACAATAATGGCAATATTTTAGGTTAAAGGGAGAGGGCAAGCAAATGAGATTAAGTTAATTCTATTTTTTTCAGACTGAAATGCTAATAATGATGACTAAAAACATATTCCTGAGGTTTAATTCTGTCGCGACTGTGTGATCTAATGAAAAGGGGGTAAGGGATAATTCGCCAAGCGATGAAAAAATTATGTATTATAAAAGCAATACCAATAACTAATAACTTAAATGCAGACTTTAAATCCTTATTTAGCTCCGATACTTGATGAGCTTGATGATTTCCTGAATTGTTTTTCGCTAAGCAATGAATACCAAATAATCAAACATTTGCAAGTTAAGAAAATTCCGCCTTTTGAACATTTTACCTTAGCTAATAGTAAAGATTTATTTAGTGCTCACTTTCTTTGTATGCATGCGCTTTATCACCTAAAGCGTCAATATCAACGCGGGCAAAAATTTACCCTTAGTATTCAATCGGTACGCGTAGAGAGGATAGTGACAAATATGCCGATAGTTATTAATGATAAATCACAAAGCGTGCTTGAAACAGTCGATCCGCTCGAAAATTATTATTTAGATACTAAACATTATTTTGTCACCCAAGCAGATGAAATAAATGGCCTGTTGAAATCATTTTGGCAAAAATATGCTGCACAAGATCAAAAACAAGAAGCACTTGCAGTTTTAGAACTACCGATAGATGCGGATGCGAAAATGATCAAAACTCAATACTTACGTCTTGCCCAAAAGCATCATCCCGACAAAGGCGGTTGTGCTGATATGTTTACTAGAATTCGTCAAGCGAAAGTCGTGCTGGATAAAATATAGTCACTTTATTTATCTGCTGTAAAGCGTTTTTGATAAGCTAGTATCGATAATTATGTTAGTTTGAGATAGGATTTAATTAGCATATATCTATTGCTAAAACACTATTGCTCTCTAGAGCCGTTATTGCCCAATTTTTAAGATATCTCAGCTTGCTAGTCAATTAAGTAGACGTTATTTCTTCCCATGGACTTTGCTTTATACAAAGCAATATCAGAGCGAGCGTATAGATCTTGAAAACTCGTGTCGGCTGCTTTTAGAACAGAAACACCAAGGCTAATTTTGATGGCTAAGCAAATGTCGTTGGCAATGGATATTGGGTTTTCATCTAATAAATGACGTAGCCTTTCTGCAGTTTTTTGGCTTTCAAGCTTTGAAGTATTTGGTAATAATATGGAAAATTCTTCTCCGCCGATACGAGCAAATATATCTTCGGCTCTGATGGTGGGGGTAATTAACTGGGCAATTTTGACTAAAACTTGATCACCAATAGGGTGGCCGTATTTATCGTTAATTGTTTTAAAGCGGTCAACATCTATCGAGATAACGGCAAGTGCTTGTTGATATCTTTCAGCACGGTTAAACTCACGATTAGCATTATCAAAAAAATACCGTCGGTTGTATAAACCGGTTAATTCATCAATATTAGCCAGTTGTTCAAACTTTTCTTTTAGTTGATATAATTCAGTTACATCGGTAGAAAAACCGATTAAAGTTTTGCAATCATCTTTAAAGTGACAAGGTACTTTAACACTCAGATAATGATGTAGTTTGTTATCCGCTGCTTTTAATGTTTCGTTAATAACAACTTTATCATTACTTTCAAAAGCCAGTTTGTCGGTTTGCCAAAAATGATCGGCATCAGCCTGTGAGATAACATCACTATCACGTTGGCCTATTATTTCTTTGGCCGGACGACCAAAAAGCTTGGCAACACGGTCATTAACATACCTAAAATGACATCTAGTAAATACTTTTGTTCTTGGTTTTCAGCTTCAAGCGCTTTTTTTTCTGTAATATCAACAGATATGCCTGAAATACCGATGACATTGCCGTTGCTATCAAGTAGCGGTTTTTTGATGATTTGATAGGTACTGACTTTACCGGTAGACTTTATAACGTTATTTTCTTCTGATACGAGTGGGACTTTATCACGAATAACTTTTAGATCATTTTGACTTAATTCATTAGAAATATCTAAATCAAAAAAGTGACTATCATCTTTACCAATAACATCTTGCACGGTGGTCTGAAATAATTCTGCTACATCAGCATTAACATAGGTGTACTTTCCTTCGAGGTCTTTGCTGTAAACGTAAGAGCCAATATTATCGAGCACACTCGACAAAACTTGCACTTGCCGTAATAAAGCCTCTACATTATTTTTTTTATCTGACATTTGCTTTCCGGTTACTAGACTTTGGCCTTAATTCATCTATCTTGCATTTAACGCTTAATTTATTCGCTATATTGCAATGATCACTTTTTCATGAAAGCACTTTGCTGTGTATACTTCTTTAATGAATAATGAATAATGAATATCAAATTTATAATACCAAAATGCAAATGTAACCTCCCGTAGAGAAGAATCATAAAATATTATAGATATAAAATAAGAGATTAGTCTTATATTTTACTATTTAGTAACAAATTATAGCAGAGTTTGAAAGTGAGATAATAGATTGCTATGTTGATAGCAATCACACAGTAATTAAAAGTATTCTAAATAAAATGGCATACTTATTAATACTAGCTAATAAATGACTTTATCTTGGTGATACGGTTGAATTCGATACTTGTTCGGTCATACTAACCTTCATGCTTTACTAAAGAGTGTTAGCCCTTTGTCAGATATTACCTTTACTTTAGATAACCAATTTACTAGAACCTTTGCTGCTGATGAAGTTGTGAGTAATTACCCACGACAAGTACAGTCTGCCTATTCTTTTGTTGAGCCTAAAAACACTAAAAATCCGCAGTTAGTTGCTATCAGTAAACATGTGGTAAAACAAATAGGGCTGACGGAGCAGCAGGTAAATTCTGCTGAATTTTTACAACTTTTTTCTGGTAATGGTTTATTGCCTGATATGAAACCATTTGCCATGTGTTATGGCGGTCATCAATTTGGTCACTGGGCTGGCCAATTGGGTGATGGTAGGGCTATTAATCTTGCTGAAGTGATGACCGAAAACTACGGTCATAAAACTTTACAGCTAAAAGGGGCCGGTCCAACGCCTTATTCACGCACAGCTGACGGCCTAGCGGTATTACGTTCTTCAATACGTGAATTTCTTTGTTCTGAAGCTATGTATCATTTAGGGGTGGAAACAACCCGAGCATTGAGCCTCTCACTTACCGGTGATAGTGTTGTCAGAGATATGTTTTATGACGGTCACGCTAAGGCAGAGCCGGGTGCGGTGGTGTGTCGAGTATCGTCATCTTTTATACGGTTTGGTAGTTTTCAATTACCCGCATCACGACAAAATATCAGCTTGTTAACGCAACTGGTTGATTATGTTATTACACGAGACTTTCCACATTTAGGTGCGCCAAGCCCTGCAGTTTATCTTGCCTGGTTTAATGAAGTGTGTGATAGAACTTGTAGCCTAGTTGTTGACTGGATGCGAGTTGGCTTTGTCCACGGTGTAATGAACACTGATAATATGTCTATTATTGGCGAAACTATTGATTACGGACCTTATGGCTGGATTGATAATTTCGATTTAAATTGGACGCCTAATACCACAGATGCTCAAGGTAAACGTTATCGCTTTGGTGCGCAAGGAGAGATGGCACAATGGAATTTATTCCAGCTTGCGAATGCAATCTTTCCGTTAATTAACGATGCAGAGCCACTACAAAAAGCACTTAATAACTTTGCTAAAAATTATCAACAGCAATGGCAATTTATGATGGCAGCTAAACTTGGTCTCGAATTATCTAGTGAACAGGCTAATGAAGATGAACTCAAGCTATTTATTGCTCTTGAAGACGTATTAATGGCTGTTGAAACGGATATGACGATATTTTATCGACGCTTAGCGGATTTACCTAATGATAGGTCTTTATGGCTTAATCACTTGTCTGCCTGCTTTTATAATCAAGATGAAATTAGCTCAGCTTATCAAGCAAGCTTATTTAGATAATTGGACTCCCTCACCCTTAACGAGTGAGGTAATATAAAAGTTACCACACCAATATATTATAAAGAGTCCTGATATGTATCGTACTAGAGTTGGCGTTGATTTAGCAAAGAAAGTTATTCAAGTTTGTATTTATAGAAACAAAAAAGTGCAATCGAATATCGAAATGACACCGGAAGAATTTCTCTCTTGGCTTATCAACAACAAACCCGTCACGATAATATTTGAAGCCTGTAGCACGTCGAATTATTGGAAACAAAAGGCACTTCAAGCAGGACATGATGCACGCTTAATCTCTGCTAAGTTAGTCTCTGTCGTTAGACAAAATCAAAAAACCGACAAAAATGATGCCCTGGCGATTGTCCAAGCGACCTTTATGCCTGATGTCACTTTTATTGGTGGAAAAACCGTAGAACAGCAACAATTGCAGTCGATTAAACGGCTAAGAGAGTTAGCGGTTAAACAACGTGATGCCTCTCAAAAACAAATCATCGCTTTACTTTTTGAATTGAATATAAAGATATCGAAACGTAGAGGTGGAATAATCTCAGCAATCGAAAGCGTTTTAGAAGATGCAACTAATGAATTATCGGCTGAATGTCGAAGAGCCATTTTCTTAGCTAAAGAGCATTTAAATGGGCTGTTCAAAGATGTTAAGCATTATGATGAGTGTATGGAGAAATCTGTTAATACACATCCAGAGTGCAAGAAGCTATTGAGGTTAGAAGGCGTTGGAGCAATGAATGCAATTAACCTTTACATTGCTCTTGGCTGCACAGAGCTCGGCTGCTTCAGTAAAGGTAAAGATGCATCTGCCTGTATCGGGTTAACACCAATCCAGCATTCATCCGGCGGTTTTGTAAAACTTGGCTCTATAGGTAAATTTACTAAGAATAGTCGCTTAAGAAGTCAATTAATCTGTGGGGCAACCGCAGCAGTTCAACATGCCATGAAACGACAAGCTAAAACAAAAAAAGATGCGTGGATACAGGGCTTAGTTGAGCGCAGAGGTAAAAAGTGTGCGGCAGTCGCACTGGCGAATAAAACCGTTAGAACGGCGTTCGCTATGCTGACACAAGGTACAGAATACAAAGCTGAGTTACTCGCAGCCTAAAAAGAGTTCACACAACAAAAATGCACTAACGAAGATAAAAATCAACTGGTTTAGTCAGTAGCCAACTAAGAGCCTAGCGCTCGCTTTATAGATTTGACAACCAGTTCGCGTAAATATCAAAGAGCCTGAGATAGCCTCTCACTAGAGAGCTCGTACATAAGTATGCATTAATTTCTTTGTTTCAGTATTTTTTTGTTGTTGACAAGAGGGAGTCCACATAAGTTGGCTGGAACGTTATATTGCTTTGCGTGACTTGAGCAATAAAAGCAGACAAGCCATTAGTCAGAAAATGAATGCGACTAATCCTAAGTATGTATTACGCAATTATTTAGCTCAACAGGCAATCGAATTAGCTGAGCAACAGGATTACGCTTTACTTCATCAATTACAGCAAGTGTTATCTAAGCCCTACGATGAGCAACCTGAGTTTGAACACTTTGCTGGAAAGCGCCCCATATGGGCGAAAGATAAAGCTGGGTGTTCAATGTTGTCTTGTAGCTCTTAAAGCTTTGTTGTTAAAGCTGCTGGTGTTTTCGGCGATATTGTAGCGCAAGCACCTTAATAATATCACGCCAAGTAATAATGCCTATAGGTCGCTTGTGTTCGTCGATAATAGGCAGACAAGATATATTGTGATCATAAAATAGTAATACCGCTTCATTGATCGTGACATCTTCTGTGGCAGTGATCAGATCTCTAGCCATGATCAAATGTACTTTTTTATTCAATATAAAACTATCTTGTGAGGTTTCATTACGAGTACCTACCGTCGGACTTAAGTTCTGCCATAAGTCACTGTCGGTAATAACACCTGCTAATGTTGCTTCATCTTTGATTAAAATATGATGAATATTATGCAGTTCAAATAAATCTTTAGCACTTTCTAAAGTGTTGTCTAGACCTAAAGTAATTAGATTTCGGCGCATAATTTGGCTAATGGCCATATTATTATCCTTTTCCAATAAAGCATTGTTAACTAGTCAATAAATCATAATACAAGCTAAGTGCATCAGCAACAATAGTACTATTATATTAATGATTCACTTTAATTACTCACTTTAATTACTCAGCACTAAAAAAATATGTAATAAGCTTGAGAGAATGTTGTCACTTGAGATAAAAGTACCTTGTCACAAAACTGTCATACAACTGTCTTATAATCACTGCAGTTATAAAAATTATCATAGTTAAAGGTATTTCTAAGTGACCATTGCTTCTAAATCAGCAAACTCTAGAAAGGTAAAAAATTCATTAGCAAAATGGATGATAACACTAGGCGGTATTAGTGTTTTATTTACCTTGGTATTAATATTCATGTATTTACTTTACGTGATCAAACCTATTTTTGAATCGGCAAAAGTTGATGCTAAGGCGCAGTTTGTCATCAAAGAAGAACATAAAGTGCTGGCAACCGGCATTGATGAATTAAAGGAAGTTGCTTATAGCATAACTGAACAAGGCTATATTGATTTTTATCAATTAGTTGATGGCGGTGGCTATAAAGCGGGTGAAAAGATACTTTCACAACCGCTGGTTGCCGATGGCGAAAGTTTAGCGCAGCTGATCAATATTGGCCAAGAGCAGAAGCTATTGCTTGATAGTGCAGGCAATGTACAGTTGGTTGTACCGCACTTCTCCGCTAATTTTGATAGCGGTGAGAGGGTGATTATACCGAGTGTGCGTTATCCGTTAGGTGAAGCATATTTACCGGTCGATGAAAACAATGCAGCACTGACTAAACTCTCTTTTGCTATGGACGATGAAAAAGCTATTTTTGTTGGTTTTACTGAAGACAAGCGTTTGATTAAAACCACACTATTAGCTGAAGACGATTTTAGTTACGACATTGCTTATGAAGTGCAATATCAAGAAATTGATTATACCGCCAAGCGTATTGATGATATTTTGGTGACACCTGATTTAGCTATGGTGTTTGTACGCGAAAGCGATCAAGTTGCCGTGTTTTCACTCGACGAAGATAGCGAGCTAAAAGCCACTATTATTCCGCAATTAGCGCAAAACAAGTCGACGCCAAATCATATTACCGCGATGGCATTATTATCTGGTGGTAGTTCAATTTTATTGGGCGATGATAGTGGTACGGTGAGTCAGTGGTTTGAAGTAGCAACGGAGCAAGGGCGAGAATTTAAAAAAGTTCGCAGCTTTAATGTCAGTGACAGTGAGCCGGTTGTGGCTATTTATACCGAGCAATTTCGTAAAAGCTTTTATACTGAAACACCTTCTGGTGAAATGGGCATGTTCTATACCACCAGTGAAGCAGACTTATGGCGTGGTCAATTACATCAAGGCAATGCTCAAGCATTCGCCATTGCCCCTCGTGCTGATGGCCTAGTTATATTTTCAGAAAATGAACTTGCTATTTTCGCGGTAGAAAACGAGCATCCAGAAGTTACTTGGCAAGCACTTTGGCAAGAAGTTTGGTATGAAGGTTATCCTGAACCTGAGTTTATTTGGCAGTCAACCTCAGGGTCTGATGATTTTGAAGCGAAATTTTCTTTAGTACCGATTTCTTTTGGCACCATAAAAGCCGCTATGTACGCGATGATGTTCGCGGTGCCTATTGCCTTAACCGCGGCAATTTATACCGCTTACTTTATGACGCCGGGTATGCGCAGAAAAGTTAAACCAACCATTGAAATGATGGAAGCATTACCTACAGTTATTCTAGGCTTCTTGGCCGGTCTTTGGTTAGCTCCGATCATTGAAATTTACTTACCGGCGATATGCCTTTTGTTAGTGTTTATTCCATCCTCAGTATTTATTACTGCATTTGCTTGGCACAAATTACCACGAGCCTATAAAACACTTATTCCGGAAACGTGGGCACCAATAATCTTAATTCCTGCTATTTTATTGGCAGCTTATGCAGCTTTCGCGTTGTCGCCGGTATTGGAATTGCACTTTTTTGGTGGTGATATTCGCCAGTTTATTACTAATGATCTAGCTATCGACTTTGACCAAAGAAATGCCTTAGTGGTTGGTATTGCTATGGGGTTTGCGGTTATTCCGACCATTTTCTCAATGGCTGAAGATGCTATTTTTAGTGTCCCTAAGCATTTAACCAGTGGCTCATTAGCACTAGGCGCTACGCAATGGCAAACCTTAATTAAAGTGGTACTACTAACCGCCAGCCCAGGAATATTCTCTGCGGTTATGATGGGCTTAGGTCGTGCTGTGGGAGAAACCATGATTGTGTTAATGGCGACAGGTAATACACCAATTCTAGATTGGAGTATTTTTCAAGGCATGAGAACGCTAGCAGCGAATATTGCGGTTGAAATGCCAGAGTCAGAAGTAGGTAGCTCGCATTACCGTATATTGTTCTTAGCAGCATTTGTTTTATTTGTTTTTACCTTTGTATTTAACACGCTTGCTGAGTTTATACGTCAGCGTTTGCGTGAAAAATATAGTTCATTGTAAGGAAGGCACAGTAGCATGAATAATTGGTTTAAGTCTGGCTCTCCTTGGGTGTGGTTGTCAGCAGGTGGTGTTAGTATCAGCCTGATATCAGTGGTAGGTTTACTTTGGTTAATCGCCTCACGTGGTTTAAGTTATTTTTGGCCGGCAGATATATATCAGTTCGAAATGACCGATGAAAAAGGTAAAAACTTAACGGTTATTGGTGAAATCTATGACCGAGAAAGTATACCGGTATCACAGTTGGTGCATCTCGATCTCGATCTTGATAAGTCAGCTGAAACACTTGAGCGTTTATTAATTAAAACCGGTAACCGAGAATTAGTCAGTTTAGATTTTCGCTGGATTTTGGTGCCGCAAATTAATAAAACTTCATTGCCGGAAGAGCTTGTAGTGATTGAGCGCCGCACCAACGGTAACTTCTACGGCTACATCGAAGCGATCATTCTCGATGGTCAAGTGGTTGAACAAAGCCAAATGGCAGAGTTAGTTACTCGGGTAAGTGACTTTCAAGCAGAAATTGAAGCACTGCAAAAATCTGACATTGGTGCGATTAATTATCAAATTGAACGCACACGTTTAAAAGAGCGTAAACATAAACTTGATGACACGCTTACCCCACAGTTAGCAGGAGAATTTAAAGCCAAAGTTGCTGGCTTACGAGCTGAATACGAAGTGCTAGAACGTAAATTGATGAGCTTACGTGAAAAAATTTCTCGTGATCAGATAGTAATGCGTGCCATGGACGGGCAAAAAGTTACTATTAATTTTGAAGACGTCTTACACGTTACCTTTAATAATAAGTTAAGTGTTTTCGAAAAAATTAAATTATTTTTCAGTCAGATAGTCGCATTTGTTACTGATGATCCACGAGAAGCCAACACCGAAGGTGGTGTATTCCCTGCTATCTTTGGTACGGTGTTAATGGTGTTATTAATGACCGTTATTGTCTCGCCACTGGGTGTGGTTGCTGCGATATATTTACATGAATATGCGGGTAATAATACGCTCACAAAACTGTTGCGTATTGCGGTGATTAATCTTGCCGGTGTACCGTCGATTGTTTACGGTGTCTTTGGTTTAGGTTTCTTTGTTTATATGGTGGGGGGGAGCTTAGATCAATTATTTTATGCCGAAACATTACCTAGCCCAACGTTTGGTACACCAGGTGTTATGTGGTCAGCGATTACCTTAGCTATCTTAACTTTACCGGTGGTGATTGTATCCACGGAAGAAGGGCTATCACGTATTCCTTCAGCAATGCGACACGGTAGTTTGGCATTGGGCGCAACTAAGGCTGAAACCTTATGGCGTATTATTTTACCTATTGCTAGCCCTGCTATTATGACCGGTATTATTTTGGCGATAGCACGTGCTGCCGGTGAAGTTGCTCCATTAATGTTAGTTGGGGTGGTGAAAATGGCGCCTAATTTGCCGCTTGATGGTAACTTCCCATTCTTACATTTAGACCGTAAATTTATGCACTTAGGTTTTCATATTTATGACGTTGGTTTCCAAAGTCCGAATGTTGAAGCGGCAAGACCGTTAGTTTATGCCACGGCATTATTACTCGTCACTATTATTGTCGCTCTGAATATGACTGCCGTATCGATTCGTAATCGCTTACGGGAAAAATATCGCATGCTAGAGCACTAAACTAATCTGATAAAACGAACTGTTTAGCAATAATTTAAAGATGAACGGGAAGTAATTCCCCTCTATTGAATAAGATTTAAAGAGAATACTATGATTTCTGTTACGCCAAAAAATTTATCAGAACACAATATTAAGCTCGATCTTAATAATCTTTCGCCAGAACAAGTGGCGTTGGAAATTAAGAACTTAGACTTGTATTATGGTGACAAGCAGGCCTTACAAGACATTTCAATGTTGATCCCTAAGGGCCAAGTAACGGCCTTTATCGGGCCAAGTGGTTGTGGTAAATCAACACTATTACGTTGTATTAACCGGATGAACGATTTAGTTGATATTTGTAAGATTAAAGGTCAAATAAACCTCAACGGTGAAAATATTTACGATCGCCATACTGATGTTGCGGCTTTACGCCGTAAAGTGGGCATGGTGTTTCAACGACCGAATCCTTTTCCTAAGTCGATTTATGAAAATGTGGTTTATGGTTTACGTATTACCGGTGAAAATAATCGTCGCGTGTTGGATGAAGCAGTAGAAACGTCTTTACGTAGCGCCGCGTTATGGAATGAAGTTAAAGATAGGTTACATGAAAGTGCTTTAGGGCTTTCAGGTGGTCAGCAGCAGCGCTTAGTGATAGCGCGTGCGATCGCTATTCAACCAGAAGTGTTATTATTAGATGAACCTACTTCAGCTTTGGATCCTATTTCAACGTTAACTATCGAAGAGCTAATTAATGATTTAAAGAAACAATTTACCGTGGTTATTGTTACCCATAATATGCAACAAGCGGCACGTGTTTCCGACCAAACGGCGTTTATGTATATGGGGGATCTTATCGAGTATAGCGATACCAATACCTTGTTCACAACACCGACAAAGAAGAAAACCGAAGATTATATAACCGGCCGTTACGGTTAGACAATATTGACCATAAATAGAGGATTTTACTGTGGATAATTTAAACATTGGTCGTCATATTTCTGGCCAATTTAATGAAGACTTAGAGCGTATTATTAACCATGTCATGCACATGGGCGGTTTAGTGGAGAAACAACTGACTGACGCCCTGACATCGGTTTGCGATGCCGATGAGGCGTTAGCAAAAAAAGTACTACATAACGACTTTCTTATTAACAATGCAGAAGTCAGCATAGATGATGAGTGTACGCGTATTATTGCTAAGCGCCAGCCAGCAGCGGGGGATTTACGTTTAGTAATGGCAATTGTTAAAACCATTACTGACTTAGAGCGCATTGGTGATGAGGCGGGTAAAATTGCTAATGTGACATTAGAAAGCTTATCGAGTGAACATAAAGATTTATTGTCTAATCTAGATAACTTAGGGCGTCATGTGTTGACATTCCTACAAGCAACCTTAGATGCTTTTACTCGGATGGATTTTGATGCCGCCGTTAGAGTGCATAAAAGTGATGACAAAATTGATCGTGAATATGAAGCGCTAATGCGTCAATTAATGACCTATATGATGGAAGACCCACGCTCAATTCCACAAATAATGAGTGTTATTTGGTCGGCACGTGCCCTAGAGCGTATCGGTGACCGCTGCCAAAATATTTGTGAATACATTATATATTTTGTTAAAGGTAAAGTCGTTCGTCATACGACACCTGAAGATTTTGAATCATTATCTTAAAACGATAACGGTTGATTGAGTAAAATTAAAAGTGTGCAAGTAACTTGGTTTAAGATTAAGTAAAGTGTAAATATAAACAGTGGCTATAGTTGATAACCACTGTTTAATTTCATAATTATCTAAACCTGCACAACAACAATGTTAAGCTTAATTAAATAATATATAAGCTTTTTTCACTAAGTTTTTTATTAATTAAAGACTAAGTTTCTATTTGTACTATAAGTTTATTATTGACTCAATTGCCCATTGCACAATAAATAGGGTATATACTTTTAAGTGAACTTATAATAACTAATCATTCTATAAACAGCCGTTATCTTGTTATAAAGCCTTTGAATTAACTTTCAAATGCTTTAATATCCGCGGCGAATGAAAAACAAAGAGCAAAGGCTCCTGGAAATTAATTATGGCCAGAAATTCTATACTTGGCATATTTGCAAAATCGCCAATTAAACCCATAGAACAACATATTCGAATTGTACATAAATGCAGCCGACAACTTGTGCCTTTTTTCGCAGCCGCGACCGAGGAAGATTGGACTAAAGCAGGAAAAATTCGTAATAAAATATCTAAACTAGAACGTGAAGCTGATGATTTAAAACGTCAAATTCGTTTAGAGCTTCCTGGCGGTTTGTTTATGCCCGTCGACCGTGCTGATTTATTAGAGTTATTAACTCAACAAGATAAAATTGCCAATCGCGCTAAAGATATCGCTGGGCGAATATTCGGCAGAAAATTAACCATTCCCACCGAATTACAAGCACAGTTTATTGCCTATGTGGCTCGTAGTGTCGATGCTGCTGAAAAAGCTGCCGATGCCATTAATGAATTAGATGACTTATTAGAAACCGGTTTTCGTGGTCGTGAAGTCGACTTGGTCACAAAAATGATCAGCCAGCTTGATGAAATTGAAGATGATACCGACGGTATGCAAATTGAGTTACGTAAGAACTTATTAGCAATTGAAAAAGATTTAAATTGTGTTGATGTAATGTTTTTATACCAAATTATTGATTGGGTTGGTGATTTAGCTGATCTTGCTGAACGTGTAGGTGCACGTTTAGAAATTCTTTTAGCTAGAAAATAAGGCTTACTCATGGATATTCTACTTTCGCATGGCTCTACGCTAGTCATGATTGCCGCTGTTGTTGGTTTTTTTATGGCCTGGGGCATAGGAGCCAACGATGTTGCTAATGCAATGGGTACATCGGTTGGTTCAAAAGCGTTAACAATAAAACAAGCCATTATTATCGCGATGGTGTTCGAATTTGCTGGTGCTTACTTAGCCGGTGGTGAGGTGACTTCAACGATACGTAAAGGCATTATTGACCCATCACTATTTATCGATATTCCAGAACTTTTAGTTTTTGGTATGATTTCCGCTTTATTTGCTGCTGCAACTTGGTTGCTAGTCGCTTCAATTTTAGGCTGGCCAGTATCAACAACACATTCAATTGTCGGTGCTATTATTGGTTTTGCTGCTATTGGTGTAAGTCCAGATACCGTGGCTTGGGGAAAAGTAGGTGGTATCGTTGGTAGTTGGATTATTACGCCGTTAATTTCTGGTGTTATTGCCTTTATTATTTTTAATAGCGCACAAAAACTTATTTTTGATGCTGAGAAACCGTTAGAACAAGCCAAGCGCTATGTACCATTTTATATGTTTTTAGCCGGCTTTGTTTTATCCTTGGTAACGATTAAAAAGGGCTTGAAACATATTGGATTAGACAATATTAATCTCGGCTTTTATAACTTCGAAATTGGTGGTGCTGGCGGATATTACTTAGCTATTATTGTTGCTGTGGTTGTTGCTGTGGTTGGTAAATACTTTATTAGTCGCCTTAAATTTGACGAAAAAGCTGATAAAACGACACATTATGCCAACGTTGAAAAAGTGTTTGCTGTTTTGATGGTAGTAACGGCTTGTTGTATGGCCTTTGCTCATGGCTCAAATGATGTTGCCAATGCTATTGGACCATTAGCGGCAGTGGTGAGTATTGTTGATAACGGTGGTGAAATTGCGAAGAAATCTGCATTAGTTTGGTGGATTTTACCACTAGGTGGTTTAGGTATTGTTGCTGGTCTTGCTTTATTTGGACATCGTGTTATCGCTACGATAGGTAATGGTATTACACACTTAACACCTAGCAGAGGTTTTGCTGCTGAGTTAGCGGCTGCCTGTACGGTAGTGATTGCTTCTGGGGCTGGCTTACCTATTTCAACAACACAAACCTTAGTTGGCGCTGTATTGGGCGTAGGAATGGCACGTGGTATTGCTGCTATTAACTTAGGTGTTGTGCGCAACATTGTTATTTCTTGGGTGATTACTTTACCGATAGGTGCAGGACTTTCTATTATCTTCTTCTGGTTAATGAAGTCGATATTTAGTTAATAAAACACCTGCAAATACAAAATTAAGCCAGTAATTATACTGGCTTTTTTATATGCGATTTTTGCCCAAACACGCTATTTTTGTTGGTTTTTTATGCTAACGATGATAATTATCAATGCAGGTAAAGAAAATGGCTTGCGAGTGAGATTAATTCACTATATTATGTCGCCTCTTTCGCAGCGAATGTAATATTTATATTGTTGTTCTAATGAAAGACAGTGCCTTGATAGCTCAGTCGGTAGAGCAGAGGATTGAAAATCCTCGTGTCCCTGGTTCGATTCCGGGTCAAGGCACCATATTTTATTTGTGATAAAAATCTAAAGCCTTAGCAATAATATTGTTAAGGCTTTTTTGTTGTCTGAATTTTACTGACATTCTTCGCTACTCAGCTCGTGTGGTTTTTGTATAGATAATGCAGCATGAGTATTACAGGCATAAAAAAGCCCGCTGAGTCGCAGGCTATTATATGATGCTGTAATGTAAAACTATGTTTTATTTTGTGCTTGCTTTTCAGCGTTCTTCGTTGCTCTTCGTTGTTCAATGACTTGTTTTATTTCGCCACCAATATGCTCTTCGCCACGCGCCTTCGCTAAATTAATTTGCTTTTCACGTTCTTGGAAGCGGCTTCGTTGTTCATCAGTGTATTTATCATAACAACGAGGACAACTAACCCCTTGAATATAATGTTCGCTGGTCTTTTCTGCTTCGGTGATTGGATATCGACAGGCAAAACATTGATCATATTGACCACGCTCTAGGCTATGATTGACAGCTACTCTAGCATCGAAAACAAAACATTCGCCTTGCCATAAGGTTTCTTGTTCAGGAACTTCTTCCAGATATTTCAATACCCCACCTTCTAAGTGGTAAACATCTTCAAAACCTTGTTCTTTCAAATAAGCCGTCGATTTTTCACAACGGATGCCACCGGTACAAAACATGGCTACTTTTTTGTGTTTTGTTTTATCTAGATTTTTTGCAACATATTCAGGAAACTCACGAAAAGTTTCTGTATTCGGGTTAACGGCATTTTTAAAAGTACCAATTTCGACTTCATAATCATTACGTGTATCTATTAATAGCACCTCAGGATCAGAAATAAGTGCATTCCAGTCTTTAGGTTTAACATAAGTGCCGACCGTTAATGTGGGGTCGATACCTTCAACCCCCATAGTGACTATTTCTTTTTTTAATTTAACTTTTGTGCGCTGAAAAGGATTGTCTTGATGAAAAGAGCATTTAGAAGAGACGCCGGCAAGGCGACTGTCACTATTAATAAATGCTAATACAGTATCGATGCCTTTTTGTGAGCCAGCAATAGTGCCATTAATACCTTCAAGCGCTAAAAGTAAAGTACCTCTAACGGCATTGTCTTCCATTACTTGCTGTAACGGTGTTTTAATGTCTTCGAAACTTTCTAAACGAACAAATTTATATAACGCGCAAACAGTGATGTTATTCATGTAATTATTGACCCATTGAGCGAGCCTGACAGTAAATCAGGAGCTGTAGATTGATTGTGGCTGCCACTAAGGCAGCAATTAGTTGTTTTATCATTTGATAAAACGGCAACATTCTAGCAAATGTACCTAACTGAAAGTAGTATTTTACTGATTTATTGTTATACGCTCTGTTATCAAGGTGCTCACGCTAAGCGCTATAAAGTGGTAAAAGTAAAACTATTGCTATGTAAACTTAGCGCTGCAACATATTGTTGACAGTTGTTTATCAAGTATATTTTATTGACATAGCCTTTATAGGAGCGCTTGTTATAATATTGCGCTACTGCGTACTTATTTTTTCTCTGGAGTTGTTTAAGCCATGCCTAACACCAATTTACTTAACGAAACACATAACCCTGCTTTAACTAGTTGGGTTGAATCCGCTAACTTAGAAAATTGTGATTTTCCAATACAAAACTTACCTTTTGCTAGCTTTAAACGTAAAGGCAGCGTAGAAGATTTTCGAGCGGGTGTTGCTATTGGTGATCAGGTTTTAGATTTAAAAGCATTATTTGCTTTGAGTATCTTTGACGGTGATGTGCAATCGGCTTTAGCGCAATGTTGTCATAGTCAGTTAAATGCTTTTATGTCGATGGGTAAACGTTATTGGGGTGCTGTACGCCAAGCCTTGTCAAAAGGCCTAACCAAAGGCTCTGAGCTACAAATAGCGTTAACGTCATGTTTAATTGCACAAGCCGATGTTGAATATGCGTTACCATGCCAAATTGGTGATTACACTGATTTTTATACTTCTATTCATCATGCGACATCTGTTGGCAGTAAATTCCGCCCTGATAATCCATTGTTACCTAATTATAAATGGGTTCCTATTGGTTACCATGGTCGCTCTTCTTCAATTGAGGTATCAGGCAGTAACTTTAAACGTCCTAAAGGTCAAACTAAAGCACCAACAGCAACTGAACCATCTTTTGGTCCATGTAAACGTTTAGATTATGAGTTAGAAGTTGGTGTGTTTATTGGCAATGGTAATGATTTAGGTGAACCTATCAGTATTGATAATGCTGAAGAGCATGTTTTTGGTATTTGTTTATTTAATGATTGGTCTGCACGTGATATCCAAGGTTGGGAATATCAGCCTTTAGGACCATTTTTATCAAAAAGTTTTGCTTCAACCATTTCTCCTTGGATTGTTACCTCAGAAGCACTCGCGCCATACCGAGCACAATGGACCCGTGATGAAGCTGATCCTCAGCCTTTACCTTATTTGGAGTCAAAGCATAATCGTGCGTTTGGGTCTTTAGATTTAAATTTACAAGTATTAATTGAAACTGAAACAATGCGTAATTCAGCGCAAGCAGCGGTGCAGTTGTCACAATCAAACTTTAAAGACTCCTATTGGACTGTTGCGCAAATGGTAGCGCACCATACGGTGAATGGTTGTAATTTACGCCCCGGCGATATGTTTGGTAGTGGTACACAGTCAGGACCTAATCCTGAAGAAGCCGGTTCAATGCTTGAATTGTCAAATGCAGGTGCAGAGCCTATTAGCTTACCTAATGGCGAAACACGTACTTTCTTGGAAGATGGTGATTGTGTGATTATGAAAGGCTGGTGTAAAAAAGCAGGAGCTGCACGTATAGGTTTTGGTGAAGTGAGCGCAACCGTTTTAGCTGCAGATTAAAAAATATCTTCAATCCTTATCTGAAAAGCTTCATATTATTGAAGCTTTTTTTTTTGTTAAATGTATAAAATTATTTACTCTAGCCCTAAACTTAGTTTTCATCAAAGCATCTATTAACAAGACATTAACCTTTTAAACGTTATTTTTATCAATCAAATAATCTAATTGTGAAAAAGTTCATTTTTTTTATATTTTTTTTTGTCTATTTTATATGCAATGACGGTTTATTTAAATACGAAAAATTTCGCACACTAACTGTTTGAATTTTTTTCTACAAGCTATATGGGCTCTTGGTTACAGATTGGTTACATATGTTGATGTAACCCTACATAGTCTTCGTAGCGCTTTGTTGATCGTTTCTTTTTATTCACTCGTTGCTAATTCTTAGACGAAAACACTACTTGTAAAGCATTTCTAGCTGTTTTATAAATAATCAAGCCTTTTAGTTTATTTACACTAATATTAAGCAAGTGTTGGTGTGGTGATTAGCACAAAAGGTAAAAATAAAATTATAAAAATAAATAGCTATAAAATTATATTAAAATATTAGGAAGGAAATAACATGTCTACTAAATTTCGTACTGGTACGTTAGCCCTTGCAGTGGGTCTAGCACTAGGAACAGCACCAAGCTTTGCTGCAGAAAGCGACTCAAAAGTAAAAACTAAAGATATTGAACGTATTGCCGTTGTTGGTTCACGTTCTGCACCACGTTCAGTGGCAGAATCACCGGTGCCAATTGATATTATTGGTGGTGATGAACTCGGTAAAAATGCTTCAAGTGATATGCTAGACATGCTACAAGCAGCAGTACCATCATTTAATGTTCGTCAGCAACCTATTTCAGATGCAGCATCATTTATCCGTCCGGTCAACTTACGTGGTCTATCTTCGGACTCAACATTAATCTTGTTAAATGGTAAACGTCGTCATCGTGCCTCAGTTATTGCCTTCCAAGGTGGCGGTGTAAATGATGGTGCTCAAGGGCCTGATATTTCAGTCATACCTTCTATTGCCTTGAAGCAAGTCGAAGTATTGCGTGATGGTGCTGCAGCGCAATACGGCTCTGATGCTATTGCTGGGGTTATGAACTTTGTGCTTAAAGATGATGCCGACGGTGGCTCTATCTCAGTTAAACAAGGCGCTTATTACGAAGGTGATGGTGACACGACTATTGTTGACGGTAACATTGGTTTACCATTCACTAAAGATGGCTTTGTTAACCTTTCTTTTCAATACAAAGATGCTGATGCAACGAGCCGAAGTGTTCAACGTCCTGACGCACAAGCCTTAATCGATGCCGGTAATACCAGTGTTGCAACGCCAGCGATGACTTGGGGTAATCCAGAAATTAAGGATGACATCACTCTGTTCGCTAATGTTGGTCTTGATTTAGGCAATGATAAAGAGTTTTACATGTTTGGTAACTATTCAAACCGTACCGGTACTGGTGGTTATTATTACCGTAGCCCTCATAACCGTGGTGGTGTTTTTACTGATGGCAATGGTGATTTATTAGTTGGTGCAATGGACGGTAATGCTGACGCATGTCCTAATATTCCAATCACGGCTGGCGACGTTAGAAATCAGCAAGATTACATTGATGGTGTTGCCAATAATGACAATTGCTGGGCATTTAATGAATTACTTCCTGGTGGTTACACACCACAGTTTACTGCGGATATTAATGATACTTCATTAACGATGGGAACTCGTGGTGAGATTAAAGGCGGCTTTTTAGATGAAGCCCTCTATGATATTAGTGGTTCTGTCGGTCGTAATAAATCTACCTATACTTTGGTTAACACTGTAAACCCATCATTGGGTGCTCTGAATGCGGATCAGCCAGGTCTTTCGTTTGAAGCGGGTTCATATATCCAGTTAGAAAAAGCTTTAAATGCTGATTTAGTTAAAAGTGTTGATGTCGGCTTATCTGAGCCTATCAATGTCGCGACAGGTTTTGAATGGCGCCAAGAGAGCTTTGAAATTGTTTCAGGTGAGCAAGCATCATGGCAACAAGGTCCGCTAGCAACTCAGGGCTTTAGTGTTGGTTCTCATGGCTTTGCTGGTTTCTCACCAGAAGCTCAAGGACTTGATAAGCGTCAAAGTATTGCGGCTTATTTAGATGTTGAAGCATATGTAACTGAAGACTTGTTATTAGGTGCGGCATTACGTTATGAAGACTTTTCATCATTCGGCGATACTACCAATTATAAGTTAACTGCACAGTATCGATTGACTGATGAGTTATCTGTTCGAGCATCGCATAGCACTGGTTTCCGTGCCCCAACGGTTGGGCAAGCGAATGTAGTTAATACTCAAACATCGCTGGTAAGTGGTGAACTTGTACAATCAGCTACATTTCCACCGACACATCCAGTATCAGCACAAAAAGGTGGTGTAGAGTTACAGCCTGAAGAGTCAGTAAGTTATGCAGTAGGCCTTGTATACCAAAGTGGTGACTTTTTTATGACGGTTGATGCATATAATATTGAAGTATCAGACCGTATTGCACAAACGGACAAGCTTGATATTACTCAAGCCGATGTTGATGCATTAGCTGGTAAGTATCCGAGCCCTGAATTATTACTCGGTGGTAAGGTTACTTTTTTTGCTAATGATTTTGATACGACCACACAAGGTGTTGATATCGTAGCTAACTACGGTATGGAGTTAATGGGTGGAGATACTAAATTTAGCCTTGCTTACAACTATAACAGCACAGAAGTTGATGATCCGGGTAGTTTTACTACAGGATACAAAGTTAGACGTTTAGAGGAAGGTATTCCTGAGCACCGCGCTACATTTACCTTAGCGCAAAGTTGGGAAAATGTTAGTATGTTAGTACGTGCCAACTACTTTGGCGAGTGGTTTGCAACGCATGCTGATGAACCAGATGAATTTAGCTCATATGGTTGGTCAGAAACGGTTGGCTCTTCTTATACCATTGATGCCTCAGTAAGTTACTTCTTAAATGATAGCTGGACATTATCAGCGGGTGCTAACAATATTTTTGATACTGAAGCGCAAGAATTGCAAAAAGATGGTGGTGCTTACGGTGTAGTAAGTGGTGTTTATTACGAAAGTGGCCCATTTGATTACAATGGTGGTTACTACTACGTGAAAGCGGCTTATAAATTCTAATTTAGCCGTCAGTTGGTGCTAAGTTAATCTAATGTAGTGCTAACCTAATACAAAAAACCATATCAATTGATATGGTTTTTTTATGTTCAGGATGAACGGTATGCTACGCTCACATGGATGTGAAAGAGTAGCAATGTTCAGGATGAACGGTATGCTAGGCTCACATGGATGTGAAAGAGTAGCAATGTTCAGTAATCATATTTACAATTAGTTACGGCAATTGGAGGCAATGGTATTTTGCTTTAGGTAGTTTTGTTTAAATTGCTTTAAGTCTGCAAGTCTTTGCTGTGTTATCGCTTCTTTTATTGCGAGGCCTTTTAAACCCTTTTCAACAAATGGCCTTGCTGTAACTTTATTAAGTAGCATAAAGGCACTGAAGAGAAAGTCTTTCTGCTGATAGTGTCGGTTTTCAAAACCAAGACGGCCGGTAAAATCAGCTTGGCAGCAAAGTAAAAAGTCTTCAAATTCTGCAGGTTTTCGCCAAGCATCTAGTTGATCAAATAACTTTAAAATAGAGCTAGCCTTTAATTCAAAGGCCTTATGTGCATGGAGGTGAAATTGACAAACCTTTAATGCTAGAGACTTATGAGTACTTGGTACGCGTAGGCGAGTGCAAAACGCTTCTATTAGTGGTAAACCTGCCGTTTCATGACCAGGGTGGGAAGGTAAATTATCTTCTTCAGTTAATGATTTTCCGAGATCATGGCAAACACTAGCAAACCTGACTGAAGTTTTCTTTGATAGTCGAACTGCTTGTTTTAGCACCATCATGGTATGCACGCCAGAGCAAATTTCAGGATGCCATTTCTTGGGATTTGGGATCCCCCACATGTTATGCAAATCAGGCCAAAGCGATTGCAGTGCTTGGCATTGATAAAGCACTTGAAAGAATACTTCAGGATGATCATCAGCGAGGCTTCGATGCATTTCCTGCCACACCCGTTCACCTGAAAGACTCAATAGTTCGCCACTTTCGCTAAGCTCGGTCATTAAAGCGAGTGTTTCTAGTGCGATAGTAAAGCCATATGCATGATATCTAGCCGCAAAACGAGCAACACGTAACACTCTTAATGGATCTTCAATAAAGGCAGCTGAAACATGACGTAGTACGCGGTTAGTTAAGTCGATTTGTCCATGATAAGGGTCAATTATTTTACCGTTATCATCCATCGCCATGGCATTGATGGTGAGATCTCGACGTAGTAGGTCTTCTTCAAGGGTAACATTCGCCGAAGCGTCACAATCAAAGCCGGTATAACCTTGACCTGCTTTTTTTTCGGTACGAGCTAAGGCGTATTCTTGTTTAGTTTTTGGGTGCAGGAATACCGGGAAATCTTTACCTACTTGCAAAAATCCGAGGGAAAGCATTTCTGCAATGCTAGAGCCGACCACAACATAATCTTTGTCGACAACAGTTCGATTAAGCAGGGAGTCTCGAACGGCACCTCCGACCAAAAAATAATTTAATTGTTGATTTATGTTTGACATTTAGCGCTACAAGCCTCTGAAAATGAATGATATAGAATAATAATATCATTAAAGTTTAACACAATTGTTGACTGATTTTTGACATATGCACGTGTTCAGGTTAATTTCATTGGGTCGATTCATCAGTTAAGATTTTCTATGTACACAAGTTATTTTGGTTTAGAAGAAAAACCATTCTCCATTGCGCCAAATCCTGATTATTTATTTATGAGCGATCGCCATCGCGAAGCGCTCAATCACTTAACTTATGGCTTGGGTGATACTGGCGGGTTTGTCTTGTTGACCGGGGAGGTAGGTACAGGTAAAACTACCATTAGCCGTCGTTTAATGGAAAATTTGCCAGAAAACACCCAAGCGGCTTTTATTCTCAACCCAACCCTTTCCAGTCAAGAGCTTTTAGCCACGCTGTGTGATGAATTAAAAATACGCTATCGTAAAACCGGCGCAACCTTAAAAACGTTAACCGATAAAATACAGCAAAAACTGCTGAAAAATCATGATGAAAATATTAATACTCTGTTGATTATTGATGAAGCCCAACATCTACAGCCAGAGGTACTAGAGCAGTTACGGCTGCTGACAAACTTAGAAACTAATACCAAAAAACTTTTACAAGTTATTTTAATTGGTCAGCCAGAGTTACAACAGTTATTACAGCGTCGAGATTTACGGCAATTAGCACAACGAATAACCGCACGATATCACTTGTTACCGCTAAATAAGCAAGAAGTAGCACAATACCTTAAACACCGACTTTCAGTGGCAAAATGTTTCCGTAATATTTTTGATCAGAGTGCGGTCAATGCTATTCATAAAATTTGCCACGGTATTCCACGTTTAATGAATCTGCTAGCAGAGCGCTCGTTAATGAATGCCTACAACAGTAATAATGCCGTGGTTAATCGTAAAATAGTGCTACAAGCTGCGCATGATGCTCTTGGGGATGAGTTTGAAGTTATATCATGGTGGCAAAATTCGTGGATAAAAGCCGGTAGTTTACTTTGTACGCTGCTGGTTGTTTTAGCTGCAGGCGTTTGGTGGGGCACGCAGCAACTTGTCGTTGTTGATAATACCGTGAAGTTAAGCAGTGAAACTCAAAAGCAAGCTCAAACGCTTATCGATAAAAAGCCACTGACGGAAGAAGGCGTCGATACTGATAAGCCTGAGCTTGCCGCCAGCATTGTTAACGGTGCTAATAAACTTGTTGCTAAGGTAAAGGATAGTGTTGAGCCTAGCACTGATAATGCAAATATCATTGAGAAAAATACATCAACAGCAGCTGATAATAATGATGATAGTCAATTTGTTGTTAACGAGCGCCAGTTAGCTGAGCAGCAAACGACTAAACAAACACATCAGCAAAGGCCACAAAAATCTGTAGCCACAAACTTTATTGTGGAAGCTGAAGACGGTGTTTCTGAAGAGCTATTAGCAAGCTTTCAATCTGCAATTGAAGAAACCAAGCAAAGTGACAACCCCTTAGAACAAGTGAAAGTAGATAATAGTGATGTTTTACCGCTCACGCAAATGCCCACCTGGGTTCAAGATGGCGTGCCATCATTAGAGTTTGAAATGCATATTTATGCCAGCGACGGTCAAGGATGGGTCAGAGTCAATGGTCGTGATCGCTACGAGGGTGACTACATTGCTCGTGAATTACTATTGAATGAAATCCTACCGCAGAAAGTAGTGCTGAGTTTTCGCGGTGAAAAATTTACGATGGACGCTTTATCTTCTTGGAACTAGTGTTATCTATAAACGCAGAGCTTAGTTAGGAAATATTTGAGCCACCAGATGTTTAGTCTGATGGCTCTGGTTACTTACTTATTGCCATACCGGCATTTTTGCTTCGTAACTTTCTATTTTATCAATCTTATTTAACGTCCAACCGACACTATCTACACCGTTCTCTAAACAGTATTTGTGAAATGGTGTTAACGTAAAACTATATTCTGCATCTGCTGTTTTAACTTTGCTGGCGGTTAAATCAATCGTTAGGTACTGCAAATCAGCTTTTGATTGCTTGAATAACTCAGCTATTTCAACTTCTGTTAATATAATAGGTAAAACACCGATATTAATACAGTTTGCATAGAAAATATCTGCAAAACTTGAAGCAATAATGACTTTGAAACCATATTCTTGCAGAGCCCAAGGCGCATGTTCGCGACTCGAACCACAACCAAAGTTTTCACCTGTTAGTAAAATACTCGCGCCTTGATATTGTGGCTTATTAAGAATAAATTCAGGGTTATCTACTTTGCCTGCGTTATCTAGATAGCGCCAATCATTAAATAGATGTTGACCAAAACCTGTGCGAGTCGTTTTTTGTAAAAACTGTTTTGGGATAATTTGGTCAGTATCAACATTCGCTGCATCTAATGGCAAAACTAAACCATAATGCTGGGTAAAATTTTCCATGTTATGCTCCTTTAGCTTGTGAGTTAATCGCGGTTAAGTCGACAAAATGTCCTGCAATAGCAGAAGCAGCCGCTAACTCAGGGCTAACTAGATGTGTACGACTACCACGGCCTTGTCGGCCTTCAAAGTTGCGATTACTCGTTGAAGCACAACGGTCGCCTTCGGTTAACACGTCATCATTCATGCCTAAACACATTGAACAGCCCGGTAATCGCCATTCAAAACCCGCATCAATAAACGTTTGTGCTAAGCCTTCAGCTTCGGCTTGCGCTTTAACGCGGTATGAACCTGGTACAACGATAGCATCAACCGTTGGAGATACTTTTTTACCTTTGGCAATAGCTGCCGCGGCGCGTAAATCTTCTATTCTAGAGTTGGTACATGAGCCAATAAACACTTTATTGATGGTGATATCGGTAATTTTTGTACCGGCAGTTAAGCCCATGTATTTTAAGGCAGCAATACAAGAGTCACGATCTACAGGGTCAGAAAAGTCTTCAGGTGATGGCACAACATTATCAACTTGGGTTACTTGACCCGGTGTTGTTCCCCAAGTCACTTGGGTTTTAATATCTTTTGCTTCAAGCGTTAAGTAGCTATCAAAGGTTGCATCAGTGTCTGATTTTAGCTGTTTCCAATCATTAACTGCTTGTTCCCATACGTCACCTTTTGGCGAGTAATCTTTGCCTTTTAAGTAGTCAAATGTAGTTGCATCTGGGGCAATAAGCCCCGCTTTAGCACCAAACTCAATACTCATATTACAAACCGTCATGCGCTCTTCCATGGTTAAGCGCTCAATGGCATCACCACAGTATTCAACCACATAACCCGTTGCGCCTGCGCTGCCAGTTTTGCCAATAATCGCTAAGATAATATCTTTAGCGCTGATGCCAGGAGCGACTTGGCCTTTTACTTCAATTCGCATTGTCTTAGCTTTAGTTTGACGTAAAGTTTGAGTAGCAAATACATGCTCAACTTCAGAAGTACCAATACCAAATGCTAAAGCGCCAAAAGCACCATGTGTAGCCGTATGCGAGTCACCACAAACAATTACTGTACCGGGTAAGGTTAAGCCAAGTTCTGGCCCCATTACATGCACAACACCTTGGTTTTTATGGCCCATGCCAAATAATTCAATACCAAACTCTTTACAGTTTTTCTCAAGAGTTCTTAATTGATTTGCTGCGCCTTCACCGGCGGCATTAATTTCAATAGAGCGAGTAGAAATATTATGATCCATAGTCGCAATAGTACGTTCAGGATGGCGTAATACACGGTTATGAAATTTCAAATTAGCAAAAGCTTGTGGTGATGTCACCTCGTGGATCAAATGACGATCAACAAAGATTAACGGCGTTTCATCAGCTTTTTCTTCGATAATATGATTTTGCCATAATTTTTCGTATAAAGTGCTGGCCATGCTATTTTGCTCCTGAAGTTGTTTTATTATCACGAATGTATTGGCAAATAATATCGCCCATTTCGTTGGTAGACTTAGCTTTGTGGCGCTCTTCTGGGCTAAGTAAGTCGCCGGTAAAGTTACCTGCACTCAGCGTTGCCGCTACCGCGTTTTCTATTGCACTTGCCGCTTCAACTTGATTTAAGCTGTGACGTAGCATTAATGCCGCAGAAAGAATTTGTGCTATTGGGTTTGCAATGCCTTTACCTGCAATATCAGGTGCTGTACCACCGGCAGGTTCATACATACCAAAACCTTGCTCATTTAAGCTCGCTGAAGGTAAAAGTCCCATAGAGCCGGTGATCATGGCGCAAATGTCAGATAAAATATCGCCAAATAAGTTTGAACATAGCATAACGTCGAACTGTGCAGGGTCGCGCACTAATTGCATAGCAGCGTTATCAACATACATATGCTCAAGTTCAACCTTAGGGTAGTCTTTTGAAACCTCTATAACCACTTCTCGCCATAATACAGAAGATGCTAATACATTGGCTTTATCAATAGATATAACCTTGTTACGGCGCTTTTGAGCTGACTGGAAGGCTAGGTGTGCTATTCGGCTTATTTCTTTACGCGAATAAATCATAGTATCAAAAGCAGCTTCGTCTTCTTGGCCTTGATTTTTTCGTCCTTTAGGTTCACCAAAATAAATACCACCAGTTAGCTCTCGTATCACTAAAATGTCAAAACCAGCTTGTGAAATATCGGCACGTAATGGTGAAAGGTGAGACATAGCACTTTGAAGCTGCGCTGGGCGCATATTACAAAATAGTCCAAAATGACCACGTAAACCTAATAAAGAGGCTCTTTCTGGTTGCTCTGTTGGTGGTAAGTTACTCCACTTTGGACCACCGACTGAACCAAATAAAATAGCATCGGCTTGTTCACAGCCTTTAACAGTGCTTTCTGGTAGTGCTTCACCGTGATTATCGATAGCGCAACCACCTACGTCATAGTGTGTTGTACTAATTTCAAAATCATACTGCTGGGCAACTGTTTGTAAAACTTTTTCTGCTTGTGCCATAACTTCTGGCCCAATGCCATCACCGGCTAATATTGCAATTTTCGACATAATGTTTAAAACCTATAAATTTACGTTATAAATGAATACTTTTGTTGACTAGCCCGCTGCGATTAAATCGCACTTTTAGCTTCAGCAGCCGTGTCTTTTTTTAACTCTGTTTTCAGTTCAGCAATGGTAATAGCACGATGAATACCATTAAGTGCATTGACTAAAGCATTGCCTGAGGCTTTAATAACGTCAGTATCTAAGCCGTAGCCATGAAAGTTTCGTCCTTGCCACGACACCACAATGTCAGCCTTACCTAAGCCATCTTCACCTTGACCTTTGTTTGATATTTTGTAGTCACTGACTTCAAAATCGATATCAATGGCTTTTTTTATCGCCCTATAAAGCGCGTCAACAGGGCCATTACCGGTGGCAGACACAATTTTATGCTCATCACCTAATGCAAGCTTGATACTTGAGGTGGCAAACTCGCTGCCACCGCTTTGCACATTTAGCGTTTGTAAGTGATAAAAGTCTTGTTGATCTTGTTGTTGAATATTAAAAAGTAAGGCTTCTAAATCGTCATCAAAAACTTGGCCTTTTTTATCCGCTAAGGCTAAGAAGTCAGCGTAAAGGGCTTCAATTTCATAATCTGACTCTTGATAGCCCAAGCTTTCCATACGATGCTTAATAACATGACGGCCGCTGCGAGAAGTTAAGTTCAATTTAGTTTTACTGATGCCGACACTTTCTGGTGTCATAATTTCGTAGGTGTTGCTGGCTTTTAACATACCATCTTGGTGTATGCCCGATGAATGACTAAAAGCGTTACCACCGACAATGGCTTTATTTAATTGCACAGGCATATTACAAAGCTGGCTGACTAATTTTGAGCTACGGGCAATTTCTTGATGATTAATACGTGTATGAACACCTAATAATTCTTGGCGAGTTTTCATGATCATGGCTACTTCTTCAAGCGAACAATTGCCAGCGCGCTCGCCAATGCCGTTAATGGTACATTCAATTTGTCTAGCACCGGCTTGTACGGCTGACATTGAGTTAGCAACAGCTAAGCCTAAATCATTATGACAATGCACAGAAATAACCGCTTGATCGATATTAGGTACACGATTAAATAAGGTTTCGATGATGCCACCAAACTCGTTTGGTAATGTGTAGCCCACAGTATCAGGAATATTAACGGTAGTGGCACCCGCTATAATGGCTTGTTCAACCATGCGACATAAATTGTCAATTGGGGTTCTGCCAGCATCTTCACACGAAAACTCAACATCATCTGTGAAACGGCGGGCATATTTAATTGCATGCACGGCCATGGCTTGTACATCAGCAAAGCTTTTTTTCAATTTTTGCTGAACATGCACATCAGAGGTAGATATAAAAGTATGAATACGAAATTGGTCAGCAGGTTTCAACGCATCAGCACAAGCTTTAATGTCGCCTTCAACGGCTCGGGCAAGGGCACAAACTCGAGAGTTTTTCACGGTTCTTGCTATTTCTTGTACGGACTGGAAATCACCCGGTGATGAAACTGGAAATCCTACTTCCATAATATCAACACCTAAACGTTCGATAGCGTGCGCTATTTGTAGTTTTTCATGTACTGACAAACTTGCGTTTAATGCTTGTTCGCCATCACGTAATGTAGTGTCAAAAATAATTACTTTGTCGCTTGATGTGCCCATGTGTTGTCCTGATTAATATAAGTTTTAGCGTTAAATAACGGGCATAAAAAACCCGCGGTAGTTAGCGCGGGTTTAGTGTTTTATTATCTTTGTCTATTTATTTTTCAAGCATAAAACCTAACCGCGCATGGATAATACGAGGAGGAGGTTAATTCGAATAATGCTTGATGAATTTTTCATTTTTTTGCTTTAATTCTCTAGAAGTAAATAAATAGTCAGTAGCTTATTAATAACGTATTTCTTTGGTTGCTGTCAATGAAAAATCAATCTAAAACGAATATATTATCTTTAACCTTGGTTGTGTCATTTTAAAAACTGGCTGTTGAACTGTTACAGAGGCTGAGGCCAGCAGCGAAAATATAATGTATCTATTTGAGAATGTTGTTTATTTGTTAGCTAAATATTATAATTTAACCTGATTTTTGCCATGTTATCATTGCCTTTATATTCATTATTACCATGATTGCTCAATAAGCATCACTTTCACGCAACTAGATTTTATTGATCGCAATCGAACATTTAATTGGTAAAGTTAATAAAGCTGATATGATTATTTTAATAGCAGCATGTGCTTCACTGAACAGGAATGATTTCGCTAATGACCGTTAAAAAGTACCTTTTTTTTATCAGCCAGAATTATAGTTTTTCAATTTTGAGACCGATACAAACACAAGCGCTAAACCGCGGCGATAAGGTGGCATGGTTTGTTGAAGGAGATGCCGTTGACAAGGAACTTTTTGATGATGACGAACAACAATTAGCCGATCTTAGTGCGATATTTGTTTTTAGTCCTGACGCAGTATTATATCCTGCTAATAACGCACCGACTTTTCTTCCTGGGATTAATGTTGCTATTTTTCATGGTTTTGATGCCGGTAAATTAGATAAAAAGGGTAATAACGACCATTATAAAGATAGGCGTTGTTTTGATCTTTATTGTACGCAAGGGCCTGAATCAACAAGAGAATTTTTAGCATTACAAGGCTCACCCAAAAAGTTTAATGTCATTGAAACTGGTTGGAGTGCATTAGATAGCTTATTTGCTTCTGATCTTCCTGTGATTTCAAATAATGCAAAACCGACAATATTATTTTGCTCAACATTTTCAAAGCGCTTATGTGCGGCCCCGCACTTATTATCGATAATAAAGCAATTGAGTGAGTCAGGTCGTTGGCGTTGGTTAGTACAATTTCACCCTAAAATGTCGCGAAACATAGTGGATAGTTTTAAAGAAATTGAAAGTGAATATTTGACGTTTGTAGAAACGAGCGATGTTATCCCTCTGTTAAAACAAGCTGACGTTATGGTTTGTGACACATCTTCGGTAATGCTAATGTTTTTATTACAGCACAAACCTGTGGTTACTTTTAAAAATATTAACCCAAAAGCTCATTTATTTGACATTCAAACTCCGGCAGAGCTTGAACAAGCCATAGAATATGTGTTAACACGACCAAAAGCGTTAATGGATTATATTCAAAGCTTTATTAATGAGGTGCATCCATATAACGACGGACTCTCTGCACTGCGGGTTTTAGTTGCAATTGACAAAACAATAGAAGATAAAGCCAGCCTGGCTTCTCACCCAAAAGATTTTATTCGTCAGTTTAAAATGCGTAAAAAACTTAACTATTGGCGTTTTTAGCCTGTAGGTTAATATAATTTATTCTTATGTTGCTGAAAAAAAGTTCTTGTTTTTGAGTAATTCAATAGCTGTTTTAGCAATAAGCTCGGGTGAGATATCCAATATTTGGTCATCATCATTAATATAGTTGCCAGCATTGTTTATCACTGTCACTTGCATACCTTTAGGGCATACGTTGCTAAAGGGGCTTGTACCTTTACTCTGTAGTGCTATGGTTGTAGTTTTTGTTGCTGCCGCGACGTGTAATGGCCCTGAATCCACGGTAATAAGAAGATCCAAGTCAGCAATCGTATCAATGAGTTGAGTTATAGTCGTTTTTCCTGCCAAAGAGTGAGTGTTTACAATGCCTTTTTCTTGGCACAAGCATACTACTTGCTCAGCTTCTGATATTTCTTCTGGTGCACCTAACATATAAAACGAGGTTGTTTTCTGGAGCTGTTGATTCAATAAATAGATCACTTCAGCAGTATGTATTGTGGGATAATGTCGGCTTAATTTGGCTTTACTAACGATACAAAATCCAACTTTTATGCTCTTAATATCAGCTAAAACACTTTGCTTTTTATCGTAATCTAGCTCTACGTCAGGTAAATAAGTGTGTGAGTTTTCACACAGAGCATTACCTAGATAAGCATAGCGGTTGATGTAATGACGGTTGATATCAAGCTTTAATGCTTTATTTAAAAGAGCGTTGCGCATCTCTTTGTTGTAACCAATTAAATTTCTTACACCGCTAATTCGAGCAATAGCAGCATCAATAAAGGTATTAGTCATTAATATGCCAGCATCAAAGCTTTCATTTTTTAAAGACTTAATAAGGGAAATAATCCCTTGTACTTTATTTTTGGGTCTTTCATCAATGACCAGTTGAAACTTTTCACTTCTATTAAACGCTTGTGCTGGAATTGCTCTGATAACCAGTGTGATTTTTGCGTCTGGATAGCTCGTTTCAATAAGTTTAAGTGCAGGTGTACAGTTGATACAATCACCTAAAAATCGAGGCATAAAAACAACAATGTTTTTGAAGGGCTTAATAATATTTGTCATATAACTTTCTTCTTAAGTTAATTCAAAATTACCAACGGATTTTGAAGCTGGAGCGTAAAAACTGGTCGCCTATAGCATCTTCACCTAAGTTTAACTTAACTTCAAAAAAAATGCTTTTTATCGCTTTTGCTATTGATATTTCAACCTCATGAGAGCGTTGATATTGATAAATGGTTGATGGGTTAAATTCTGCTGAACGATATAGCATTGAAAGTTGGTAGCTGCCAATGTTTTGCCAATCGAATCTCATACTCATTGCACTACCGCCTACGCCATCGTCTGATGCTTTCAAATTACCCCACCAATGGCCCATTTTAACTTTGTCGTTTGAGTAACCCTCATCATAGATATGATGTACATACCATGCACTATGAAACTTAGTATATTCAAAGTTCATCGAAGTATTCGTCGTCAAATATGGGACAAACAGACCAAAATTTTGTGCAATATTGCCCAGTTGGTAATTTTGGTACTCTTTGGTATCTTCGCCGGCATATTCCCACGTTAAGCTTAATGGGAAATCAAATGGAGCTATATCAAACTTATTGCTAATTGAGGCTTGTTGGTTGCCAAATTCTTTAGAGCAGTCCTGCAACTCGGTGCCACTTCCGCCACAATTATCACTATTTACAGGATCAGTTATACCATTCCATATGTCTTTTATCGATATATCGTTATCGTCTCCTGCAAACATCAAGGTTCGATTAAAACCTATAGTCCACCAATCAAATGGTTGAAAGCTTAAATGCATAGACATAAGTGCTGGTTTACCTGAAACGGGTGCTCTTTTGGTATCAAACTGTATGCCGCTTTGTCTTTCTAAGACCCCTACAGACATCTCATATTTAATATTCCAATCGGTTAATAGTTCAGGATTACTAACAGTCACATTAAGCGCTGGCTTAGCTTGAGTGGATAATAGTAACGCACCTTCTTGTGTCGGCGATAACCAGTGTTCTCGATAGCCAATATCAACTTGTAATACATCCCAGCCAAAAGAAATGTAGCTATTGTTTGGGATTACTTCACCGTTATACAGTGTGCCACCACCATTTAAAATAAGGTGCTCATTTATTTGCCAAAAGCTGCTTGTTGTTATTTTAAAAGAATCGCCAACATCAAGGGCGCGCTGATTGGCAAGTAAAAAATCATCTTTAAATGAATGACTAATTTGTGCTGAAAAATGCGTGAGTGCTTTCTTTTTTTTGTAGCGTTTTATATAAGCATTTAGCCTTTGATATAAAGTAGGGTGGCTACTTTTAACTTTGTCTAAGTACTTATAGACTGTTGCTGCGTGGTATGGGCGTGTTAAAATCGGTAATTTGGTTATGGTAGCAAGCTTTTCAAGCTCTAATTCAAATAGAGGATCGGTTTTTAAGGGTAAATAGGGAGAAACGCCATTTGCCTGAGCAAAAAATGACATGAGAAAAATTTTGAACAGACATATATAAAGCAGAGGTTTCAACAGAGGGTTTCCTATAATGGGATTTAAAGGCTCTGAGAGAGCCTTTATTTTTAAACTAAAGACTAATTCCAATTCTCTAAGCTTGCTTTACGTTTTGAAAATAAACGTGGTAAAACTAAGCCAAATAATAAGCCGATGCCTAACACGATAGCACCATTAAAAAACCATTGCTTCTTAATATCAGTATCTTGGCTTTTTAACTGTGATTTAGTTTTTGTTAAGTCCATATTGAGTGCTGAAATGCTGTTTTGTAAATCACTACGCTCTGACTTTAGTGCTTCTATTTCATTGGTCGCCTCATCTAATTGACGAGTAATTGTACTTTTCTCTGCTCGAAAACTTGCTAACTGTTCATTGAGATCAGCAATAACAAAACGCATGCCTGGTTTGTTTGATACATACTTGCTTTCAACCCAACCGGTACGATTTTTATCGGTTGTTATCTGACTATAATCATTATCAGACTCACCAGTTACTTGTACTTTCTCACCAGAGTTTACCGTACCCTGTATACGATAATTTTTACCTGCGCCGGTATGTATATAAACAATTAAATCTTCAGAAATATAGCCGGTAGTTGTTACTACATCGGCCTCTTCGGCAAAAGAAAATAAGGACGTACAGCATAATAAAGCAACGAATGTTTGTTTTATGTTCATCATGAAAGAACCAATAGCGCCATTTAAACAAAGAATGGCAAAGATAGTAGGACTTTGCAGGAATGATAGCAAGTGATGTTGCTTAGATTTCTGAGATTTTTGATATAAAATATTAATCATGTAAGATTGAGGTTACTATTTACCGTGTTAGCTCAATAAAATATTGTTGCTACAGAAAATAAGCTTGATTTATAACCAATATTGGAAAAATATGACAACCGAAATAGAGCTTAAATATTTAGTTTTAAGTGATAATGTTGCAACAAAAATCACTCAAATGTTTAATCGTGAAAAAATTCAATTTACCTATCAAGAAAAGCAACTTGCCAATTGTTATTTTGATACTACAGATTTAAACCTGCGAAAACATGACATGGGCTTAAGAGTTCGCCGTTGCAATAACCACATTGAACAAACAATTAAAACAGCAGGGCAAGTTGTTGGTGGCTTGCATAGTCGCCCAGAGTACAATGTTGACATTGAAAGTAATTTTCCTATTTTGACACTTTTCCCAAGTGAAATATGGCAACAAGGCCAATCTGTAAACGCTATTCAAAATGAGCTGATAACATTATTTAGCACTGATTTTATCCGTTGTACTTGGTTGCTCACTGACGTAAGGGGCAATGTTATTGAGTTAGCGTATGATCAGGGCGAAGTTGCCAGTGCTGAGCAAAAATCTGCTATTGATGAAATTGAACTAGAGCTTGTTAAAGGCAACAAAACGGCATTATTTAATTTAGCGTCACTACTTTTTGATGAGCTAGCGCTAAGACCAGGATTAAAAAGCAAAGCGGCGCGAGGTTATGCGCTTTCGCGTGCAGAGCCTTGTGAAGAAAAAATCCAACAAGAGCGTTTTATTTGTCAAGAGCGTAGCGACGCAATTGGCACGGCTTTTACTTCGGGGTTAAGTCGTAGCCTAACCAGCTTACAACAAAATATTGAATATTATTTAGCGAGTGAAACATTAGTTGCTTTGGCGAAGATAGAGGCAAGCTTGGCTGTTATTCGTCATGGTTTTTGGCTGTTTTCAGAATATTTATCTCCTGAAGAGTTATTGATCAGGGCTGAGTTGAGCCATTTTGTTCATTTGTTATCTTGGGTTGATAATGCAATACATTTACAAGAACTTACCAATAAAACCGGTAATTATCGTAAAAAGCTCGACTTCAGTAAACAGTTAATTAAGCAGCTAAAAATTGAAAAACGTCGGTTCCCAAGTACGGATGATATTTGTCAACTCCTGCACAGCGCTAGGTTTAATCAACTACAGCTTAACATATTGCAGCTCTATTTATCACGGGCACAGACACCTGTTTTAGCCGGTAGTGAAGGCGGCAATACGCTGATTAAATTTGCTCAAGATAGAATCCAGTTCAGTTTACGTGAAATAAGTACACAAATGAAAAGTGCTGAGCATTTTACTTGTCAACAATATATAGCCCAAAGCAAACTCTTAAACCGTAGTTTGTTAACGGGGATTTGGTTGGCCGGATTATTTGATTATGATTTACGTGATAAGTTTCGCCGACCGTGGTTAGATTTACAGCAAGGCATAAGCGAATTACAGTCCTTGTGGATTATTCAAATGCAACTAGAGAAACTATCTGAGCCCTCGAAACGACTGGTACAATGGCAAAGTAGTAAAGTCGAAGGCTTGCTGTTAGCGTTAGATAATACCAAAGCGATTGCTACTGAAATGCAGCCTTATTGGCTTGAACCTTTTTAAGCTAAGCCTTTGCAATTTGTGATTGGCTATGTTTTTTATTATTGGCGTGGAGACCGTTATTATTAAATCATATTTTTTGGCTAGAGTTAATGGTAGTGCTTTAGCTTGTTGCTTATTACTGTGCAGCTTAGTTACTTCGGTATGTTTTGCTAAAGTTTACCCACTACCAGCGCCCAATTCGCGGTTAATTGGTGAAATGCAATATCATGAAGTGGTCAAAGGTGATTATTTTCAACAGATTGCCGAAAAATATGATGTTGGTTTTTTGGCCTTGATGGCGGCTAATCCCGGAATCGATCCTTTTCTACCAGCTATAGGGCAACAATTGATTATTCCAAGTCAGATGTTGTTGCCGTATGGTAAACGTGAAGGCATTGTTATTAACTTACCTGAATTACGTTTGTATTACTTTCCAGCCAATAGTGACAAAGTTCATGTTTTTCCTGTCGGTATTGGTCGACAAGGATTAGCCACGCCAAAAACTGTTAGTTACATAGGTGAAAAACGTAAAAATCCTGTTTGGCGTCCAACGGCTGAAATGAAGCAAAGACACTTCGTTGAATATGGAACCAAGCTGGCTGATGAAGTGCCCGCTGGGCCGAATAACCCGTTTGGTCAATATGCTTTGCGTTTAGGTACCAGTGTTTATTTATTGCATGGTTCAAATCGACGTTTTGGCATTGGCATGAGAGCAAGCTCAGGCTGTATTCGTTTGTACGATGATGATATTGAATGGCTTTACCAGCATGTTGAAATTAATACTCCCGTGCGTATTGTCGATCAGGCCATAAAGTTATCTTATGAAGCCAATAAAAAACTATTTGAAGTGCATAGTCCGTTAACGGCAGATGATGGCCGCGTTAGCCAACCTGAAATTAGTAATGCCGTATCTCAATTTATCGGTGATAGCCCTGATAATATGCAGTTGTTATTACAGCAAATAGCAAGCCCTAAAGGTTTAGTTACTAAGTTGGTTAATGATTAACCAGTAGCGTAAAATTCAAAAGCAGATAGAAAAAACACATAAACCAAGGTTTAGTGCTTTCTCTTTCAATACGGCATTTAAACGCTATCAGTGCTATTTTTTATAGCTAGCAACCATATTGTCGATACGGTCGTTGGCTTTTTCTACTGCCATTTTCGTTTCTGCTTGTGCTGAGCTTAAATCATTAACCTCAGTTGATATTGACTTTGTCTGTGAGGTTAAGCTGTCTACTTGCTTTGTTAAGCGGTCTACTTTTTGGCTTAGTTGGGAAATGTTTTCTTCTAATGCCGATGTATTGGCACAGCCACTAATAATGGCAACTAAGGTAATTAGTGTTATTTTTTTTAATAGCATGGTATGTCCCTTATCTTTGATGATATTTTACTTTTTAAAGTGAAAGAAATAATTGCATTAATGAGTATGACATAAAACGCCTATAGCGCCTATAGCGCCTTGTGGTGTCATCGCTTAAGTATGTCAGTTATGCGAAGTTAGGTATTAGTTAAACAAGATGAATTTATTGAGGTAATCACAGCTGTCGGGGCAACTATAATTAATCGTTGTTAATTGCTTAGCAAGCGTTATTTTAGGCTCTTTGTTATGGTATCTAGTTTTTCTTCTAATGTTATCAGCTTTCTACTGATTTCATTATTTTGAGCGATGATTTGAGAATTTTGCATCCTTAACTCTCTGTTTTTGATGTTGGTATCTGCAAAGCCGAATATTTTATTGGCAAATACTGCGCCCATGCCACCAAGTATACCAATACCCAAAATAAACATAATAAAAACGGATGCGCGGCCGGTGAAGGTAATGGGGTAGATATCGCCAAAACCAATGGTGGTTGAGGACATTACCATTAGCCAGATAGCATCAGTGTAATTTTTTATCGGTGAGGCTTCAAGTCCAAGCTCAGCTTGATAAGTTATATAACCTAAAGTTAAATTTAACGTAAAAAATAAAATAAAAGAAGCAATGGCGATAAAGCCATAATTGTAATTTTTTACCCCGAAGCCATCAACGTTATATAAATGACTTTTATCCATGGCTTTTTGCACAATTATCATTTTAATCTCTTACATTATATATCAGTTGATAATAGTTAAGTATTTTAGTCTATGAGTTCATTATCAACATAGTTGATCAAATCATCCATTAATTTTTTCTTAATTTCAAGTTGTTGTTCTGCTTGCAAGTCATATTTTTCTGCAAGTAACTGATAATCTTCAGATGATAAGCTGACCGTTAGTCTTGGACGCTTTGGGCGCTTATTGGTTGGCAGGCCTAAAATATCACGAATCTGCTCTGAGGGGCTAATACCGCCCTCTAATGCTTGCTTTCTGATCGCTAGCTGAATTTTTTCATCCATATCAAAAGCAACTTGTACCGCTTTCACTGCTTTGATGGATGATTGCCATTTTTCAGGTAATTTTCGTGCCACAATTAACTTCCTGGATACATATCGACAATATCTGTCGTTGGTTTAAATAAGGTTAAAAATACTTCAGTATCGCCATCTTGCCATACTTCGATATCAATGCCTTTATCTTGATCCTCATTGTAGAGAGAATACAGTTCAAATTGTTCACCACTGTCTTTCCCCTCATAAGCGGATAAGGCGTCTTTGCGATAATCTTTTCGATGGAAGTAACCTACTTGGGCGAAGCTACTTTGTTGATAAAGTTCACTGCTCCAACCTGAGGTATTATCACTGTCGGCTAAACGGCTTAATTGTGCTTGGCCCGGCTCGTCAAAAATTTCAGCAAATTGCTCAAGATCAAAAAGTGTTTCCACATCTTGATGCAGTATCTTCAGAGAAAACTTCAAGTAAGTTTTATCGTCAACATCTAAGGTTAAGTAAAGTTCAATATCATTACTGCCGAGTAAAACCCATTCAATTTGATTTTTATGTTCAAATTCATAGCTATTAACAGCGCTAACCTGAAACTCTTGCGCTCGTAGCGCCGTTGGTAAACCAAAGCTATCCGACAGTACGATAATGTCACCTAAGGTGAGCGCTTCGACATTATTGAGCTTGCGCTCTTGTGCTGGCTTTTTAAATATGTTTTTGAAAAAACTCACTATTTACTCCTAATGTTCGCGGTGAATTATGCTACAGGTGTAAACTAAAAAACCGCTTAACATCATTGATATTAAGCGGTTATTGGTATTAGTTAATTACTTTTTTTTAGCTTTTAAACGTTCTAGCACTGAATTAGCGCTATTATCACTAGCACCAATCCCCGCTTCTTTAAGTTTAGCTTCTAGTGAAGTATCTGAGTTTTCTGATTCCAGTACCTCAGCGGCCTTCATGCGATCATCAAACTTTTGTTGCTTAGCTTTAATACGTTCTAATGAGTCTTTAGCATTTAATAACTTAGAATTACTTGATGAAAAGTTATCGGTAATTGCTGAAGTTGCTTTTTGTACGCTTTCTGTAGTTTTCACCATAGATAATTGGCGTTTGTATTCAGCAACGTGACGCTCACTCTTTTTCACTAGCTCTTTTAAGCGCTCTGCATTACCTTGAAAACTATCAAGTGCTTGTTGTTGGGTACTTAATTCATTCTCAAGTGTTGAAATTTTTTCGGCAACAGCAAGTGCAAGAGCGTCATCGCCTTTTTCTAGTGCTTGAACGGCATAACCTTCATGTTCAACAATTTCACGTTTGATACGATCAACGTCTCGGCTTGATGACATTTGTTGTGCCATTACGCCGGTTAAATCACGTTTTGCTTGTGTTAAGTGATTTTCTGCATCACGAATTTCTTGTTCAAAAATTCTGGTGGCATTCGAGTCAATAATTGATTCACCTACTTCAGTGGCACCGCCACGAATCGCGGTCATAATTTTTTTAAAAATACTCATAATAATACTCCTAAGGTGGCTGCTTAAACTAAGTAATCACTCATGTCGTCAATAATTTCTAGCGCATTGTTACTTAATACGCCAAGTTCGAGTTCGATGTCATTAAATGTTGAACTAATCGCTAGTGCACCAAAAATAACGTATTTATCACCAATTTTTGAAAATGAAGATAGTGGCATAGGAATGTTCATCTCTAACATACTGACATGCATTTCATTCATCTTATCGGCTTTTACTTCTTCTTCACCCCAGAGGTAAGTGATGCAAATGATTTGATCATCAGTTACCGAAAGAAATATAGGTAATTCTTCACGGCCAAGTACCGTAATTTGTAATACATCAACTTCGCCTGAGATAGGCTGACAGTCAAAAACCATCCCAGTGTCTGATTCGTCGGCCAATGTATTTAGGTAATCAGCTATCTTATGAATATTCATGTTATTCCTCATGCGCTAATAAGTAGCGTAAAAATCAGTATGACTGTTTTTACTTAACGACATAATATGTCGTATTGGGTTAATTTAGCACTCTGACATATTATGTCAAGTGTTGATTTGATTTTTTTATCTTAAGTTATCTTAACTTATTTACAGTTACTGTAAATGGGCATTATTTAAGCCTTGCTGATCTTGCCATGCTTGCTGATGCAATTGATAAATAGCATGGCTGCCAAGGTAATTAATCGGCACCTTGTCACTATCTTGATAAAAATCTTGTGAAAACTCAAAGGCATTGGTTACCAGAGGTAAAGTAAGCCAATGATGAGGGATAGGCAACTCGGTTAAAGCTTTTAATCTTGTTAAAGGTGCCGCGCCCATTTTATTGGCGATAGTCCATCCCCATTCACCAAAGCTTGGCACGTTATCGTGATATTGTTGTACTGTTGAATAACCGGCGGCTTGTACGGTTTTCCCAATGGCAATAAAAGCATTTTTTGCATGATATGGACTTGCTGATTGAATGCCTATTAAGCCATCACCTGCCAATAATTGTTTTAATCGGGCGTAAAAATTTACTGAATAGAGTTTATTGAGATCAGGATGACTTGGGTCGGGTAAATCTACAATAATAGCGTCGAAGGTTTGTTGGTTTTGCAATAGTTGGTCGATGGCAATAAAAGCATCGGCAGAAATGATTTTAACACGCTTGTCGCGTAAACTTGCGGCATTTAACGCTTCAATCGCATCGGCAAGGTCAAGGGGGAGTTTTTCGTGTGGATTTTCAAATATTTGAAGAAGCTCGGTATCTAAATCAACTAAGGTGACTTTTTTCGGTTGCCACTGTAAAACATCTCGAAGCGCTAAACCATCGCCGCCACCAATAATAAGAATATTATCATGGCGCGCTGAGCCCGCTAACACCGGGCTAACTAGATAACTGTGGTAGATAAACTCATCTGAAGATGAAAACTGTAAGCGGCCATTTAAATAAAAATTAATAATGTTACCTTGACTAGCACCCATATTTCGCTGAGTAAAGGTCAGTTGCTGATAGCGAGTTTTGTCGCTATAAACGACTTTGTCGAGGTATAGTAAATTACTCATTTGACTTAGCCAACCGTTACCAAATTGATAAATTGCCATGATCATTACCAACAATACAGCATGAGCAGTAAGTAAAGTTTTTCGCCAAGTCAGTTTTTGCCAATAATAAAGAATAAAAACACTGCCGGCGACAAGATTTAACGCTGCAGTTAATGCACTGGCTTTGCTAATATCGATGGCGAGTAAAAACATCACCCAAATGGCAGCACCGATGCCCGCGCCGACATAATCCGCGCCGTAAATAGTACCCAGATTATTTTTCAGGTGCTTTTGATGTATTTCTTCTCGGATGCGGGCAATAAGCGGTATTTCCATACCGATAAAAAAACCTAAAATTAAACCGAAAAAATATGGGCTATTAAAGGCGATAAAACTTAATTGTTTGAACAGGCCGCCCCGAGGATAAGCATCAGGCGGTAAGTTGAACATAGTGCCTAATACTTCAGGAAAGGTCTGCGTTAGGGCGATTAAACCGCCAATAATAAGAATGGAACTACTACCCAGAAAAGCAATAATAAGCTCTAACCAGACAAAACCATTAAAAGCACATTGAATTTTGCGTGCGGCAAATGCACCCAAACCCATAGCGACAATCATCAGGCCAATCATCGCATATATGGTGCTTTCCATGATACCCAAAACTCTGCCGGCGTAATGAGAGAGCAGGTATTCATATATAAGTCCACAACCGGCCAAAACAGCCATAGTTAAAATCAGGAGCACATCGTCCCACAGCCGATTTTTGTTGCTTACCATGAATATTCCTAGTTTGTTTTAAAAAATTGCGATAAAAAAATTCAAGCTCCAATTGATAAAGCTTGAATTTTACGGCTGCAGCTTACCTTGGCAATTACGACATCAGGGCTGTTAAAATAAGCGCGATAGAAATGCTGATCGCCATCTCTACACTGGCAACACCAATATTATGCTGTTGATCGACTTCTTCCACTAGGTTAATACCCATAAGCACGAGGCGCTTAGCAATTGATGTTAGAGCGGCAACCAATAACGTCATCACCATACCGAACACCAACCAACCCACTAAGTTAATGAGTAATGTGTCTGGGCTATAAGTTAAAAAGTGGCTGGCCGCTGTGACGGCTAAGGCGGTACTAATAACTTGTCCTGCATAGCGAATAGCCAACGCCATTTGACCTTCAGCAAAAGCATTTTGCATGCTGCTGTTTTGATTGTTGGCAGCATATTGACGCTCTTTAATGCGAGTGACTAATACCAGCATCGCCTGTGAAACAATGAAGCCTGCTGCAATTGCGGTAAAAGTATTAATGTCTAAACCATAAACCCAAAGTAGTACCGCGCGAATAATAATGGCGGTAGCAATAGCGCCAGAGGCATCGACAATACCGACAGTAATATTACGCGCTTTTATTTGTGCATTTTTATCGATTTGGTTTAAGGCAAATCGATCATGAAATACACGACCAATTTTAATGAGTATTAAGCCAAAAATACCGTAACTGGCCATACCGATAGCTTCCATTAAATAGCTTTCAGCGTTTTCGCCGGTAATGGCACCGGTTAGGACAATACCCAGTGCAGCAACACTCCCTGCAACACTGATACCAAAAGCAAAGTTATCTTCTTTAGCCAGTTCGTCAGTTGAATTTACTTTCGCTGATAAACCACTAATAAAGCGCATGGCACCCAGTAATATAATGGCAATGGTAATATCTATAGCTAAGAAAATCAGTAGCTCTTGATTCAGGCCGGTTATTTCAATAAATGTATTCATATTTATCCCTACTTTCCACGTCTAAAGCTACGTGAGGTTGTACTTTTACTGTTTCTGAAACTAGCATTTTTGGCACTTTTGCTTGATTTTGCATAAGCGCTTTTATTACTTGCTTTGCTAGTAAATCGATTGGCACTGGTTTGTGCGCTTTTACTTTGGCTAGAGATACTTGAAGCGCCAGTTCTATTTTTACTGTAAGCACTAGTATATTTTTGGCCACGGCTTTCAAATGATTTTTTGGTGCGAGTATCTAAGTCAGTTTGTTTGTTTAGCTGACTTGGTGAGCTATAGCGCTTGCGACCGTAGTCATTGTAATAACTATAGTTTCGGCTACGGCCCCAATCATTGTAGCTTGTACGACGAGAGCCAAATAAATCGCCCATCATTGAGTACATGCCATACCAAGCCCAAAACGACATACCATTAGAGCCAGTAGTCCAATTACCGTAAGCGGGATTACCAATAAGTTGTTCACCAGTACCAAAATCCTGCGCTTTATTGGCGGCAAGGCTTTGTGCTTTTGACAAGGCATTAACGCGCGGTAATGTGCCTTCAGACATATCAGCTAAAACATTAAGCGGATCGCTCAATGCATCTGAATATAAAACCGGATCAGCGGCTTGATAAAGATTTAATAACTCATCATAAAGCGCTTGAGAATCTTTAAACATTTGCGGCTGTTTTTTTACTGTATTAAGTCGATCAACTAAAGCAAGATACATTGGCCCTTGGGTCCCCGCGTCTTTTAAAAATTCATCGATTAAAGGTTTATAGTCAGGTTTATCTTTTAGTAATCTGTCTGCGTATTGACTAATTAAATTAGCATTACGTACTTGGCCGTTATCGAGGGCTTGAGCAAGCAATTCAATACGTTGTTCAGTGAGTGGAATTTGCTGGGTAATTTGCTCTTTTATTGGATCTCCACAAGCGGAGAGTAAGAACATCAGCAAGATTATAATTGATTTTAGTGGCTGCATTTCTGCCATAGTGTCCTCAAAAATGCTATGGTTATCATTCATTAATATCACTTATGACATATTATGTCTATTGTTTTAGGCAAATCAGTGAAATTAATTTTTCACCATTACATATTATTGCTAATTTTGTCATTGTAGCTTTTATCGAGGGTAACGTGTCTACTTTATCACAATTGTCATTTCCGCCTTTACTGGAAAACCAGAAAAATAATAGCTGGTTACAGTTTTCTCAACAACACCCTAGCGTTAGCGATAAGTTATCAGCTGAGCGCTTAGCGCTATTTAAAAAAGCTTTAGCGTTAAGCGACTTTATATTACGTAGTGCTTTGCAGGCACCTGAATTAGTGATAGCGCTTTTTAACAGTGAGCGGTTACTGTCGAGTAATACACCCGATTATAAAGCGACACTGGCTGAAGAAATTGCTACATGTTCGACAGAAGAGCAATTGCATCATAGCTTGCGCTTGTTTCGTTTAGTAGAAATGAGCTACATTGCGGTTGGTGATTTTTTATTGGCTATACCACTTGACGAGTCACTTAAACGGTTATCCTCATTAGCTGATCAATTAATCATTGCTGCTAGCAATTGGCTATCTACGTACTGTCAAAATAAATGGGGCGTACCAGTTAATCATGCCGGCGAAACACAAGAGCTATTAGTTTATGGCATGGGAAAATTAGGTGGACAAGAGCTAAATTTCTCGTCTGATATTGATTTGATCTTTGTCTATCCAGAAGCAGGAGAAACTCAAGGTCTTAGACGCAGTATTGATAATCAATTGTTTTTTACCCGTTTAGGGCAAAAATTAATTACCGCGTTAAACCAGAAAACCGTTGATGGCTTTGTGTATCGGGTCGATATGCGTTTACGACCTTTTGGTGAGAGTGGCCCTGTCGTTTTGTCATTTAATGCCATGGAAAATTATTATCAGGATCAAGGACGTGACTGGGAACGTTATGCCATGCTAAAAGCACGTTTGATTGGTGAAGGAAAGTATCACGGGCAATTGTCAAACATGTTACGGCCTTTTGTGTATCGACGTTATATCGATTTTAGTGTTATTGATAGTTTACGACGTATGAAAGCGATGATTGCGCAAGAGGTGAGGCGTAAACAGCTCAATAATAATATTAAATTGGGTGCTGGTGGTATTCGAGAAGTTGAATTTATTGTACAAGTGTTTCAAATGATCAGGGGCGGACGAATTAGCGAACTACAGCATCGTAATTTATTGACGGTACTGCCTTTGCTGGTTAAGCATGAAGAAATCACAGCGCAAAGTGCGCAAGTGTTGACTGATAGTTATCGTTTTTTACGGCGCGTTGAAAATATTATTCAAGCGTTAAATGATCAACAAACTCAAACCTTGCCAGATAATGATTTAGATCAGCAGCGCTTAATCACTATTCTAGCTGATGCTCACTGCATCGATTGGCCGAGTTTCCTAACTCAGCTTGCCTTTCATATGCAAGGGGTTCATCAACAATTTGGTGAGCTTATTGGTGAGGAAAGCCCTAATCGCCAGGCGGTTGATCAATACTGGACTACGCTATGGGATAGCCAGTGGAGTGATGAAGAATCGATTACTTGGATCGAAAATTCGCCTCAGTTACAGCATGAAACAGATGGTAAGCAGATTTGGCAAAGTGACATTATATGGCAAGCACTGCGAGACTTTCGTCGTGAAATGATCAAGTGCAGTATGGGAAATCGTGGTCGTCAAGTACTTGATAAACTGATCCCTACGCTGCTGTGGCATCTTGCCAATTTAAAATTAACTGCTCAGTCATTAGCACGTGTTCTAGCGGTACTAACAACCGTAGCAACGCGAACTGCCTATCTAGAGTTATTATTTGAGAATGAAGGGGCATTAAAGCAACTCATTCAATTGTGTCGAAATAGTAGTTGGGTAGCGGAATATATCGCTAAGTATCCAATATTGCTCGATGAATTAATTGATCCAAAATTATTTCGTCAACCACCATTATTATCTTCTTATGTCGCTGAATTGCGGGAAACTATGTTGCGAGTGCCAGAAGATGACCAAGAAGCGCAAATGATCGCGTTGCGTGAATTTAAGCAAGTTAAACAATTGCGTATTGCGGCTGCGGATATCACGGGCATTTTACCGATCACTAAGGTTAGTGATCATTTAACGGCATTAGCTGAGGCGATAGTTGAAGAAGTGGCTAATTTAGCATGGCAACAATTATCACTACGTTTTGGTGTGCCGTCTAATCGGTTGGCTAGCGAAAATAAAGGTTTCGCTATTATTGGTTATGGTAAATTAGGTGGGATTGAGCTCGGATACAGTTCGGACTTGGATTTAGTCTATGTTCATGATGCCAACCTTGAGGAAATGACCACTGGGCCCAAAGAGATCTCGGCAGGACAATTCTATTTGAAATTGGCGCAACGTATGATGCATTTATTTAATACCCGTATGAGTAATGGTATTTTATATGAGTTAGATATGCGCTTGAGGCCCTCAGGAAGTGCCGGATTATTAATGGTACATATTGATACTTTTGCACATTATCAAGAAAATGATGCTTGGACTTGGGAGCATCAAGCGTTAGTTCGCACACGAGTTATTTATGGTCATCAAAGCCTAGCCGCTCGATTTATTGACATTAAACGCCAAGTGTTAATGAAAGTGCGCGATAAGACGCAGCTACGAGAAGATGTTATAAATATGCGTAATAAAATGCGCCAACACTTAGATAAATCATCAGCAAGTGAAATAGACATTAAACAAGGACTTGGTGGCTTAGTTGATATCGAATTTATTGTGCAATATTTAGTATTACTCCACAGTGCTCAACATCCTAGTTTGAGCGCTCATTCAGACAATATTAGTTTACTGGAATACCTAGCCAATATCGGGGTGATTACTAAGCAGCAGCAGCAGACTTTAATGAACAACTATTGTAAGTTACGGGATTTTGGTCACCGTGCAACCTTGCAAAATAGTGCCGCGATGATAGCCTCTACAGAATTTGATGCTGAGTATAGTGAGGTGATGACTATTGTCAATAAGCTATATCAATAGTCCGGCTTGTTTATTGTTGAATCAAAATGATAAATATTATATTAACGTCTAGCTTTAGGTAGTAGCATGCATTCATTTGCTAGGTAAGGAATGTCGTGCTCTATCAAAACAATAGTACGTTGTTGATAACAAAAATAGACTGAAAGACCATTTTCAAAATGCCCTGCAATGGCTTTACCGACTTGGTAAGAAGTGGTGATAATATTTTTATTAATTCTAAAAGCATCTTTAACTAAAAAGTCACGATCAAGCCACCATATTACTTCAAGACCATTATCATCAGCATATTCTGATAATTTTTGAAATAAGGTTTCACCAAGACGAAAGGGATGGTTTTCAGTTTTTCCGGTCCAGTTTTTACGTAGTGGCCGAGTGGTTAAACGTCTTGCTTCTAATATTCCCTCTAAATCACCTTTAGGCTCTGGTAAATAGACAATGTTATTGCGAATTTTAGGTCCTTTTTCGTTCATATCACCGTGTAAGTTGGCGTAAAACCGAGAAAGACCTTCTGCAGCTGCATTTTTACTTTCTTTAGGTCGAAGCACGTCTCGTGTTATTTCTGTTGCTAACGGCGTGTTTTTCCCTTCGTGATGTATATCAGCTGTTGATGCCGCAATATCCTCAGCAGCCTCTTGATCGGTTGAAAATAATGATTCTTGGTTCATCAATAAAGCTGCCGCTAAGCCAGTTAGAATTACTGCTAAAATAATGTTTCGTAGCCAAAAATTCATAAGTTACTTATAGTCAAATTTACATCTTAAAGCATACCATAACTAACAATACTCATTTATACAATGACGGATCATCTTCATTTGGTCGGGTTTTAAAGCGTCGATGCAACCACATGTATTGTTCAGGCTTAACCATAATCGCTTTTTCTAATTCCTGATTAACTCTTTTCACATCCGCGGTATCATCACCGGTTGGAAAGTTTTCCAGCATAGGTTTTATCTCTAAAGTGTAACCGCTGCCATCGTCATTTCTGGTAGGAATGATCATATGTGTTTGTGTGTTTTTTTGTCGAGCGAATATTAATGTTCCTGTCGTTGAAGCGGCTTCTGGTACTGCGAAAAAAGGCACAAAGATACTGCGACTGCGTCCGTAATCTTGATCAGGTAAATAAATACAAGCTTCACCATCTTTTAATGCTCTAAGTAAGCCTTTAACATCACGCTTGCCTAACATGTATTTGTTAGATCGGCCACGACCTCGAAACTGAAAGTACTCCATTAATGGGTTGTTATGCGGACGATAAAAAACCACCATAGGATGACCTGAGCCAATGCCACGACAATTTATTTCCACACTTAAGTAATGCATGGCTAGCAAGAGAATACCTTTACCTTGCTTTTGTGCTGCTTCGATATGTTCAAGGCCAATAATTTTTATTTTGTTTTTTACTCGCCAATTTGGCCACCACCAACCCATACCGGTTTCTAATAGCGCGATACCGGTATTTTCAAAGTTGCGTTTTAGCATAACCTGGCGCTCGGCATCTGGCATATCAGGGAAGCAAAGTTCTAGATTACGTAAGGCAACTTTTTTTCGGCTAGAGCCTATTTTATAAAGTAAACGTCCGATCATTTTGCCAAGAAAAAGCTGAAATCGATAAGGTAACCACGAGATGGTGTAAAGTACTAATACGCCAATCCAGGTCAGCCAATACTTAGGTAATAAGAAAGATATTTTAAAATTTGGTTGTAAAACTTTGTTTTTACTCACGGGATGATTTCAACTCATTGAATTGCTTGTGATACAATATTAGTTATTATATCTGTTATAGGGTACAGGATGAAAGTAGATATTCCCGCTTTTGAAAAAGCGCGTGTTTTAGTTGTTGGTGATATCATGTTAGATCGCTACTGGTCTGGACCAACACAACGTATTTCACCCGAGGCACCTGTGCCGATTGTTAAAATACATCAAGACGAAGATCGCCCAGGAGGCGCAGCCAACGTAGCTTTAAACATTGCTTCACTAAATGGTCAAGTTACTTTGCTTGGTATTACTGGCGAAGATGAAGCGTCTGAAACTTTGCAAACTCATCTGTCAGCAATGGCTATCGATTGTAAATTTATTCAGTCTGCTACTCACCCAACGATCACAAAATTGCGTATTTTGAGCCGAAATCAACAATTATTGCGCTTAGATTTCGAAGAATCGTTTGCTGAAGTAGATAAAAATCCGCTGACTGAGCAAGTTAAAATGCTGGTTGCTCAACACGATTTGTTACTTTTGTCTGATTATGACAAAGGAACATTATCAGAAGTGCAAGCGCTGATCAGTGCTGCAAAGGCAGAAAACATTCCGGTTTTAGTTGATCCAAAAGGAACTGATTTTTCACGCTATCGTGGGGCGACATTAATTACCCCTAACCTTGCAGAATTTGAAGCCGTTGTTGGACATTGTAAAAGTGAAGCTGAAATTGTCAGTAAAGGCCAAGCACTCCTTGAAGAATTAGACTTAACCGCAATGTTAGTGACGCGTAGCGAGCAAGGTATGACCTTACTACGCCATGACCATGAAGAGTTTCATTTACCTACGCAAGCGAAAGAGGTTTATGACGTTACAGGTGCTGGTGATACCGTTATTGCGACGTTAGCACTTGCTATAGCGGCAAAAGCTGAATTTACTCAGGCCAGTGCTTTAGCAAATATTGCTGCCGGTATTGTGGTTGGTAAATTAGGCACGTCGACCGTAAGTGAAACTGAATTAAGAGCTGAAATATCATCAGGCCAAGAAAGTGGTTTTGGTGTAATGTCCGAAGAACAGCTAAAAATTGCCGTCGAGTTAGCACAAGCGCGTGGTGAAACTATTGTTATGACTAATGGCTGTTTTGATATTCTTCATGCCGGACATGTATCATATTTAACTAGCGCAAATACCTTAGGTACACGTTTAATTGTTGCCGTTAATGATGATGCTTCAGTAACTCGATTGAAAGGTCCAGGTCGACCGGTGAATCCTGTTGATCGTCGCATGGCAGTACTTGCGGGTTTAGGCGCAGTTGATTGGGTAGTGCCGTTTACTGAAGATACCCCACAACGACTAATTGCCAATATCTTACCTGATATACTGGTTAAAGGTGGTGATTATAAAGTTGAAGACATTGCTGGTGGGACTGAAGTTATTGCCGCCGGTGGTGAAGTTAAAGTGCTTAATTTTGAAGATGGCATTTCAACGACAAAAATTATTAATGCTATAAAACGAGAAGATTAATTCGATAGCGTTGATTGAGATATTTATTTGAAAGAAAAAAGCAGCATTGATGCTGCTTTTTTATTATTTTGAACTTGGGGATGATTTGCTATTATTTAGCGGCAATCAAACCTTGATTAATATCTTTTAGATCTTGTTCGGTAATGGTACCGCCAGCACGTTTTAGTGCTAAGACATTTTGAATATAATCATATCGTGTCGATGATAAGTTCCGTTTGGCGTTATATAAGTTTCTCGTACTATTTAAAACGTCAACAATAGTACGAGTACCCACTTCAAAACCGGCTTCTGTTGCTTTTAATGCACTTTGGGCACTAACGACCGCTTGCTCTAACGATTTAATAGCAGATACCGCAGCGATAACAGTATTATAAGCATTACGCGTGTTACGCACGACATTACGATGTGATTGCGCGAGATTTTGGCTAGCAACAACATAATTACTTTGTGCTTGACGAACACTACTTGATATTGAGCCACCAGAATAAATTGGCACGGTTAGTGTAATACCAATTGAATGACTATTGAGTGCAGGGTTCTCGAAACTTACCCCTCTAACTTCATTATCTTGATCTCTATTACTGTAACTGCCTCTGAAATCAAGAGTTGGATAATGACCAGTTCGGGCAATATTAATATTTTCTTTGGCAATATCAACATTAACTTTTTCAGCAATCAAATCTAAATTTTTTGCTTCAGCAGTTTGTTGCCATTCATTAGCACTATCTGGAAATGGACGTGATGTACCAAAGCGTTCAGTATTTAAAATATTTAAATCACGTGGATAAATATTGGTAATAACGCGCAGCGCTTCTTCGGCATTAAAGACTTTATTTTCAGCTCTTATTTCATCGGTTACCGCATTATCATATTGCGCTTGTGCTTCATGGACGTCAGTAATAGCGGTTAAGCCGACTGAAAAGCGTTGTTTTGTTTGTTCTAATTGACGTTCTATTGCGGTTTTTTCAGCAATTGAAAATTCTAAATCATCTTTTGCACTGAGTACATCAAAGTAGGCTTCAGTGACTCTAACAATTAGATCTTGTTTAGCTACTTGATAAGCAATATCACTTTGATGAGCGAGTTTTTTTGCATTATCCATCCGTAACCAAGAATCATGATGATAAATTTGCATATCTAATTGCAAACCATAACTTAGTGTATCGCTTTTATTTCTTAATGTTAAACCACTAGATTGCCCGTCATCTGAAGTGGGAATAAATTCACCACTTGCTTCAGTATAACTACCTGAGGCGTTAATTTGAGGTAATAAAACTGCACGGGCTTGCTCAATGCCTTCTTCTGTTGCTAAAAATCTAGCATGTGCACCTAAAACAACCGGATCATTAGCTTGTGCTTGTTGGTATACGGATAATAAATCTTCGGCATTAGCTAAGTAGCTACTTGCAGCGCATACAAGGCCAATAAATGACGCGGTTAATGTTTTTTTCATGTTGGAGCGGTCCCTATAATAGTTAAATTATATCAATGTGGTTAATAAATTAGTCGACTTAAATTGTCGTATGGTTTATTTATTTTAAATCATTATTAGCTTGCTAATGAACTCACTAAGTGAGTAATTAATTAATCAATTTGTTATTACTTTTATTTTTCTTATTGTTACTATCTTATCGCGAATAAGGAATTAGCTAAATAAAATAAGTGTTTAGGAAAGTATTCTAGTGTAACAAAATGTTAAGTGCTAGTGTATCGAAAAATAACTTAAGAGCTAGCAGGAGTTTGACTGTGAACATGACTAAAGAGCCGCTATTACGCTTTAATTTGGCAGACGTAGAGATAGTTGAAAAAACAAGAAAATATCAGGGTTTTTTCGCACTTGACCAATATAAATTTCGCCATAAACGCTATGCTGGTGATTATAGTTCCGTAATAACGCGAGAAGTATTTGAACGTGGTGATGCGGTTGCTCTATTACCTTATGATCCAATAACCGATTCTGTGGTACTAATTGAACAATTTCGTCCAGGTGCGTTACGCAGTAAAACGGGGCCATGGCAATTGGAATTAATTGCTGGCATGTTTACAGAGAATGAAGCGCCACTCGATGTAGCTATAAGAGAAGCTAAAGAAGAGGCTGACCTAACAATATTGCCTGAAAATGTAACAAAAGTGATGGACTATCTGTCAAGTTCAGGCGGTATGAGTGAATGTATTCATCTTTATTGTGCTTGTGTTGACAGTCAAAATGTTGCTGGAGTACATGGCCTCGAAACTGAAGGCGAAGATATTTTAGTGCACGTAATTGCTCGTCAAGATGCTGAAAAGTTACTGGCAGAAGGAAAGATACCTAATGCTGCTACTATTATTGCGTTACAATGGTTGGCTCTCAATCTTGATAAGCTTAACGTAAGCTGGAAATAAATGTCTGCTGTTGCGAAAAAATATCGTCCCCATTTACCAACGTTAATGGCCTTGTGTGAGGTTAATTATATGTTACTGCTACGTATTCTTGCAGATAAAGAACAAGTGGGTGAGCAGCGGTGCTTTTTTATCTCTGATTTTTTAAGTTACCGAGTCAGTGTTAATGAAGTCACTAAATACACCACGTTAGTAACGATTCACCAAGAAGCTAATATTCACGGTTATAACTTAACCGAGCTATTTCGCCCTAAAATGGTGGTGCGACTGTATCATGATGCTCGCATGGCTGAAGTGATCAGTAATCAAGATGTACAGCAAATCAAGCCTCGTTATGACTATCCAAACGAAAAAATGCATTTACCAGATGAAAAACAACAAATAAACTATTTTTTAAAAGAGTGGTTACAGCTATGTTTGCAACTGGGACAGGTACATTTTAATTTAGTTGAAAAATCTTAAGCTTATGGCAACAAAATTTACTTTAGCGCAAATCAGCGATAGCCACTTATTTGCCGAACAGGATGGCAGACATCATGGCGAAAATGTTTACCAAAACTTACTAAAAGTGTTGCGGACAATTAAACAGCAACCGGCAATTGATGCGATAGTTTTTACCGGTGACTTAACACAAGATCATAGTGCAGAGTCCTACCAACTTTTTGTACAAGCCTTTGCAGTGGCCGAAATTACAATACCTGTATATTGTCTTGCCGGTAACCATGATGATGCCGCGTTATTGAAATGTTATTTATCGCCAGCCCCTTTTTGCCAAGGCACAGTAATTGAGAGTGACTTCTGGCAAGTGCTATTGCTGGAAAGCAAAAGTGCTACACCCGCAGGGATTTTTAATACGGCGCAGGCCGATACAATCGCGGCGACTATTGATAAAAATAAATCGCAACTAGCATTAATGCATCATCATGCGGTTGATGTAGGATATTTTATTGATCGCCATGGTTTGGAGAACAAAGCCGAACTTCAACAGTTTTTAACGCAATTTTCTTCGATAAAAGCGTTAGGTTGTGGCCATGTTCATCAAGCATTAACATTACCGCTAAAATTACCCGATAGAACACTTAATTTGTATACTTGTCCAGCAACATCAATTCAATTTGATATCAATTCAACCATTGCTAAATCTAATGGTCAAACGGCAGGTTACAGACTCTTTATCATGGCTGAGCATGCAGAAATATCTAGCCAAGCATTTTTTGTTTAACTATATCGATAGATGATGATTTATTATGATTAGCGTGTTGTATATTCATGGCTTCAACTCTTCACCTCAGTCGATGAAAGCAGTGCTAACGAGAACGTTTTTTACCACTCGTTATCCTGAAGTTAACTTTTATTGTCCGCAAGTTGCCTGTTCGCCCAATATGGTGATTGCACAGCTTGAGGGTATTATTAAACAAGCCCCCAATAGTACTTGGCTAATTATAGGCTCATCGCTAGGAGGTTATTTTGCTACCTTTTTGGCTGAAAAATATCAACTACAAGCGGCATTAATTAATCCCGCGGTAAAACCATTTGATCTCATGCAAGATTACCTTGGCGAGCAAGTAAACCCATATACTCAAGAGCGCTATAGCATAGCAGCGAAGCATATAGTTGAGCTAAAAATGCTCGAACAGAACAATATTTCGAAAAATAATTACTTGGTCATGGTACAAACCGGTGACGAAGTGTTAGATTATCAACAAGCCGTTGAAAAATACCGTCATTGCCAACTGGTAATAGAACAAGGTGGCGATCATAGTTTTATTAACTATGAAACTATCCTACCTAACATTGCGTTATTTTTTAATTTACAATCATATTCAGCCTAAGATTATCAGAACAATTAAATGAGCGAACAATATAATTCCGACTCCATTGAGGTCCTGAGTGGCCTTGACCCGGTACGCCATCGTCCAGGCATGTATACCGATACAACTCGCCCTAATCATTTAGGCCAAGAAGTGATCGATAACTCTGTTGATGAAGCATTAGCCGGGCATGCACAAAATATTACCGTAATTCTTGATAAAGACCAATCATTGGAAGTTATTGATGATGGTCGAGGTATGCCGATTGATATCCACCTAGAAGAAGGGGTTTCAGGGGTCGAACTTATTTTTTGTAAGCTACATGCCGGTGGTAAATTTTCCAATAAAAATTATCAGTTCTCTGGTGGTTTGCATGGTGTTGGTATTTCCGTAGTTAATGCCTTATCTACACGTGTAGATGTTTCTGTCAGGCGCGATAGTAAAGTCTATGAAATGGCTTTTGAAAATGGTTATAAGGTTGAAGAGTTAAGAGAAACTGGTACCGTGGGGCGTCGTAATACCGGCACACGAGTGAAGTTTTGGCCGGATGAAAAATATTTTGATTCAGCTAAATTTTCAGCACGTCGATTAGTACACCTATTAAAAGCGAAAGCCGTACTTTGTCCAGGATTAACCATTAAATTCCATGATAAAAACGAAGATAATAAATATCAATGGTGTTATGAAGATGGCTTAGTTGATTATTTAAAAGAGTCGGTTAAAGGTTATGAAAGTTTGCCAGAAGAACCGTTTGTTGGCAGCTTTACCTCGCAACACGAAGCCGCTGATTGGGCGGTAACTTGGTTGCCCGAAGGCGGTGAATCAGTAGGCGAGAGTTATGTAAACTTAATTCCTACCGTGCAAGGTGGTACGCATGTCAACGGTTTGCGCCAAGGCTTGCTTGAGTCAATGCGAGAGTTTTGTGAGTTTAGAAATTTGTTGCCTCGAGGCGTCAAGTTAACACCGGATGATATTTGGGATAAATGTTCTTATATATTATCGGTAAAAATGGAAGACCCACAATTTGCTGGGCAAACTAAAGAGCGCTTATCGTCTCGACAGTGTGCGGCATTTGTTACCGGAGTTGTTAAAGACTCTTTTAGCTTATGGCTAAATGAACATACTGATATCTCTGAAGCACTCGCAGAATTTTGTATTTCTAATGCTCAGCGCCGATTACGTGCTAGCAAAAAAATTATTCGAAAAAAGGTCACGCAAGGACCAGCATTACCCGGTAAATTAACTGACTGTGGTAGTCAAGATATTTTACGTACTGAATTATTTTTGGTCGAAGGTGACTCGGCGGGAGGCAGTGCAAAACAAGCACGAGATCGCGAAATTCAAGCGATTATGCCACTACGAGGTAAGATTCTAAATACTTGGGAAGTCGACTCTGGACAAATTCTAGCTTCGCAAGAAGTTCATGATATTTCGGTGGCCTTAGGTATTGATCCAGATACCGAGGATTTATCAGGGTTACGCTACGGTAAAATTTGTATTCTTGCCGACGCTGACTCCGATGGTTTACATATTGCGACTTTGCTTTGTGCACTGTTTACTCAACACTTTTTACCTTTGGTACAAGCAGGGCATGTGTATGTTGCTATGCCGCCGCTTTACAGAATAGATGTTGGTAAAGAGGTTTTTTACGCTCTAGATGAAGCAGAAAAAGACGGCATACTCGATCGTATTGAAGCAGAAAAGAAACGCGGAAAAGTTAACGTGCAACGCTTTAAGGGCTTGGGTGAAATGAATCCGTTACAGTTGCGTGAAACCACCATGGATCCTAATACTCGTCGTTTAGTACAACTAACCGTTGATGAACATGCTGAAACCATGGAGTTAATGGATATGTTACTCTCTAAAAAGCGCGCAGGCGATCGTAAAGAATGGTTGCAATCTAAGGGCGATATGGTTGAATTAGCATAATTGATGATTAGTAAACTATAAGCTGACAAAAGATATTCTGCTTATATTGGCGAGCATAGCTACACGTTTTTAATCAAAATCACCAAAAAAATATTTTCTTTTCTGATAAACGATTATTTAACTTTTGCTCTGAGTAATTAGTGCTTACCAATATTTACTTGAGTTGTAGTTAAATTTGGGCCGGCTGCCAAGAAATGATTATTCAAAATGATAGCATCTTAATGATATTATCATTTTGATTGCCAGTTTGTTTTTTATCAGCTAGATTGGTAGTCAATAAATACAAAAATAATGTGAATGTTGCTTGAACGATTTAACAAATATCAACTATGCACAACGTGAACGCCTTGCTTTTATTGATTTTTGCCTACAATTTTTCGGGCAAATATCGCGTGCCGACCTAGTTAACCATTTCAAAACAGGGCTAGCATCGTGTTCTCGTGACCTAACTTTGTACCGTGAACTTGCTCCTGATAATCTCACTCTCAAACACGAAACCAAACAGTATTACCGTACTGTGCAATTTTCTCCCGTATTTGAACACAATCCTGAAGCCACGCTTAACAGTTTATGCCGTGGCTTCGGTGATGGTTTTTCTAATGGAATTACGCCATCTAATGTCTGCATTGATGCTACAAGATTAATCCATCCAAGTTCTGATGTTATCGCCACCATCATGCGTGCGATCAACAATCGACAAGCTATATCATGTGACTATGTTTCATTGTCTTCTGGTGAAACTAAACGCACTCTTGTGCCACATAGTCTCGCCAATAACGGCCAGCGCTGGCATGTACGTGCTTTTGATAAAAAGAATAAAGCTTTTAGAGACTTTGTTTGTACACGATTACAAAACGTTACTGAAATTGAAAAGCCAATAGCGACAATACAAGCAAGAGAATTTGATAAGCAGTGGAACAACATTCACAAAATCATCTTAGTGCCACATCCGACTATCAAGCACTTTAAAGCGATAGAGCTAGATTATGCAATGATTGATGGAAAAATTGAATTAAACGTGCGAGAAGCGCTTTTGGGTTATTTAATGCGCCAATGGAACGTAGATTGTAGTGCTCACGCAGCACTCACGGGTGGCGAGCATCACTTATGGCTCAGCAACGTAAACGAATTAGAAAATTTGGCGAGTATGACTATTGCGCCAAGTTAGAAATAAATTTAAAAATTAAATTAGGAAGCGAAAGAATCGTTGCCTATTAGGAATACCAATGGAGCACAGCGGACATAACAAACTTATCTCATTTAACTGGTGTTACACCTCGCTCAGAAAAGAGCGTTACTATGATTGCTGAAGATTATCGTGGCTCTAAAAGCTGCCAAAAGAATGACTTTGTAATGAATGTTATATGGGCATGGATGAGAGGATCAGATCGTCCCAGTATTGTTAGTTCTGCTTGTTGTATTTTACGACAACGCCCTTAAATATTTTCAATCCAGTTTATCTTGAATGGTTATTGAAAATGGTTGGCTATATCGAACATTACAATAAAACCTCAACTGGTTTGCACTTCTCAAGATTAAGATTTTATTCTCATATGTTCTTAGATATTGAAATCGGTTATTCAAGTAGAGAAGGGCAAGATGAAATTGTTACTGATATCGAAAAACAATCTTTCAATATTGACGATGCTGCTCCACAGTGCCGTTACGGAAAAGTCAAAGTACCAGAAGTGGACTCAGAAATTAACTAACAAGGAAGTGGTATGTCAGTTGTAGTCGCAAGTTGTACCTTAGCGCAGTTATTCAGTAAAGATAGTATTGTTAGCTCTAATGAAATTTACATTCATGGCGAGTTAACCATTCCTGAGTATCAACGCCCTTATCGTTGGGGCGAAGAGCAAATTAAAAAAATGCTAAGTGATTATCAGTTGTTTTTGAGCGATCTAGCGAATAGCGATACTGAATATGGCTATTACTTAGGCAGTGTTATTTTGCATCAGTCAGCAGAAAATGGTCGGTTAAATATCATTGATGGCCAGCAACGCTTAACGACTTTGGCATTGATTGCCTTTATGCAAAGTTTGGTCAACTCAGCAGCGGGTAAACATCCTGCGGAGTTTAGCCTAAGTTATGACTCGCCTGAGTCGCAACAACAAATCATAAAAAATTTAGCGTGGTTGAAAAACAGTGGCCTTAAACAAATAGAGACATTTGATGCAGCTAAAATTAATTTAACTTTGGTAGTCACACGCTCAGAAGATGATGCTTACCGTTTTTTTGAAACCCAAAATACCGGTGGTGTAAGGTTGAGTGGCCCAGACATTATTAAAGCCCATCACCTTAGAGCAATTGAACGCCACAACCAAAATGAGTTTGCCGCTAAGTGGGAAGCCTTGGGTGATTTAAACCCCGTTGTAGGGGCACTTGTTAAAGGCCGCTACTGGCAAAAGCTTTATAACCGTAATGTGCCCTCTCATCGTCAACCACATTTAGTGAGAACTGCGGTGGTAAACGAACTTGGGGAAAGCACAGGTAAAGGTGATGATATCGCCTACGGGCGATTTGAGCGTGCATACTTAGCTGATGGTGGTCAAATAGATAAGCAAGCGCAACAGGGGTACGAGCTACGACAGCCATTAAATAGTGGTATTAATACCATTCATTACTTAAGTTATTTTGAGCAATTGAGAAGCAAGTATCTCACCAGTAAAAGTAAAAATGACACGAAAAGTATCAATAAACAAGCTAATGGGGCTAATAAAGGGGCTGGGCCACTTTCAAACTTCTTCAATTTTTATCAAAACTTGATTTGCCAACTTGATGGTTGTAGCTATGTGAAAGGCTTATACGATACTGCCTTGCTAATTTATATTAGCCAATTTGGCGAGCAGCAATTAGACGTTGCCGCGAAAAAACTGTTTCGGGTAATTTATTCACCACGTGTAAGCAATCAAAAAGCGGTCAGAGAAAATTCAATATCAGCGTTTGTCCGTGATAACCCTGTATTAGATTGGATTACTGCCAGTTACACACCCAACATGTGTTTTGATTATTTAGATCGTTTTCATTTTAAAACAGACCCTGCCAATTTAGCTGTTGATAAAAATAGCGTTAAAAAACGTTTTATATTTAACGTGTTAAACTACCTTGAAATAGATGTGATTTTAAGCCTTTCAGCGCAAGAACTTGCTAACAGATATACCGCAGAGTTAGATGCTTTTATTCTTCCATTAGGACATGGAACGGTTGGTATGGATCAGGTAAGCAAGCTAAGAAATAATGGAGAGCAACATGGATAATTTATTTGTTAGCCATTGCAATGCTGAGGAAAAGCATGTGATACAGCATAATGTTGAAACTCAAGTACTGACGTTAAATTACATTCAAACTCATGAATATCAATTTTGTATACCTAGTTACCAACGGCCTTATGTTTGGCCAGACGAGGCAGTATTAAAGTTATTTAAAGATATTGATGATGCACGTATCGCCGAAGAAGCTAATTACTTTATTGGTACAGTTCTTACCTCCATAGAGCATGACGACGATGGTAATGGCATTTATGAATTAATTGATGGGCAGCAACGCACTACCACGTTAATGCTTATTGCACTTGCCTTTAAAATGGCAAAAGTAGAGTCGAGTATTGCTGATATCGCGGCTTTTAAAAAACAGCCGAGATTGCAATTTACTATTCGAGATCAGGTTCAACATTTATTAGGTAGCTTGGCTGGCCTAGATGATTATGTCTTCCCAGGGCTAGAAGCCATTGGTGAAAACCCATACTTAAAGCGTATTTATGCTGCATTACAAGTATTAGAGCAACAAGTAAAAGCCTTAAAGCAAGAAGATCGTATTTTGCTTGGCGATTATATTTTTAATAATGTGCAATGGGTGAATAACATAGTACCTAAGCAAATGGATTTAAATCGCTTATTTGCCACGATGAATACCGCAGGTATACAGCTTGAACAGGCTGATATTTTAAAATCAAAACTGCTTAAGCAAGTATCTGCTGATAAACCTCTGTTTGATGCAATTTGGCTAGCTTGTGAGCACATGGAAAACTACTTTGAACGTAATGTGCGTAAAGTTTTCCCTAATGCACCGTGGAATGATATTAAAGCAGAGCATTTGTCTTGTTTTGATGAAGCACTATTTGTGAAGAGTGCTGGGAGAACGCAGCAAAAGCATGGTTTAACCATTATGCAGTTAGCCGAACAATTAAAAGAAAGCACATCGAGTAGCGATAAAGGTAGCGTTAAAAATAATGACGAAAGCGCAGACAAAGATAATGACAACGAGCAGGATACTGGCACATACGATTTAGAAACCGAAACCGTTTATTGTCGCCCAATCATCAGCTTTGCGTTATTACTTATTCACGCTTATCGCATTTACTTAGCAAAACGAGATGACGGTTCGGGCGATGTACTGCCTCGCGTACACGCCGATAAATTACTGGAAACTTTTGAACCATTAACGCAAGCCAGCGAAGATGAAGTGAAATACTTTATTAAGATTTTATGGCAGGTGCGCTATCAGTTTGATCGTTGGGTGGTTAAATGGGTTGAGCGTGATGATAGTGATGATGAGCAATTGCGTTTAACCTACCTGTCACGCAGTGAATCAAGTGGGAAATGGTACATTAACCGTACTCAGAAAGAACTTAATGAATTGGTTATGCTACAAAGTGTGCGCAATTTCACTGGTGAACGCAGTGCTCAATACTGGATTACTCCATTCATTGCAGGGTTAATAAATGGCAACGTCACCGAAGATCCACAAGCCATAGCGCTACTTGAAAAAATTGATAATGGTCTATCATTGGCCAGTAAATCTGAAACTCAAAAAACAGCCAGTTTTAAGCAAGCAAAACAACAGCAACCGGCAGTCAGGTCTTGGCAAGCAAACGTTGATTATTTTGCAGAAGCTAGAGGAACCAGCTTTGAGCATTACTGGTTTCAAAAACTGGAGTATGTATTATGGAAACAAGAATCGGATAGGCATCTAGAGCAATTTAAGAAATATCGTATAACCGCGAAAAATTCTGTTGAGCATGTATACCCCCAGCATGAAGAGCACCAAAATATATTGGAAAGAGATTTCTTAGATGCATTTGGTAATTTAGTACTACTAAGCCCAGGTGAAAACTCTTCATACAGCAACCAAGCGGTTAAAAAGAAATTGGTCGATTTTGAAGCTAAGCCACAATACGATTCATTAAAATTAAAAGCCATGTTCAAATTATTAAAAGAACAAAATAATTGGAAAAACAAACAGATAGAGCAGCATCAGAAAGAAATGTTAAGTACGTTAGCTGTGCATTATGGTGACAAGGAATAATTATGAACAGTCAAACCAGCGAGCAAGCATTATACCAATTCTACTAAGTTTGTTTCCACTCAGTGAAATTTAAAAAGCTTAACGGGCACTTGCTTAGAAGTCCTAAAAGTCGGTGTACAAGAAGCGGCATCTGACTTTAACAATAGCTTATAATGTTGATGGGAAGCCTGAATCTGAACTTATGTTATAAATCACGTTAAGTTGGAGTTAATATCTCCACTGGTTTAGTTCTTATTGCGTACTAGAGGCTGGGTAGGGTTGCTTTCTTTAAGGCGTGTCACTACTTAGCATAGTACAATAAAACTAATGCTAAGGGTTGTAGGGTTTATTTTATTGTCAGCTTATGGTTGAATTAGCATAACTTCAAGGGTAACAAGCAAAGTTTTGTTGAGTAATCGTTTTGTTTCTACATATTGTTGATAATTAATATTGTTAATAAAAGGTATAGTGTCATAAGGCTATACCTTTTTTGTTTAGTAAGGAAAACTGATGATTGAGCATCGTCGTTTACGCAGTATCTGTCATGCCTCTATTGGTACTAATAATTTAGCACAAGCACAAGGTTTTTATACGCCCGTCCTAGCAACTTTAGGTATAGATTTGGTTAGCGAATATGAACAAGCATTAGCCTATGGCAAGGGCTATCCTGAATTTTGGTTACAACAACCTTTTGATAAACTGCCTGCTACTACAGGCAATGGCACTCATTTTGGTTTTGTTGCCTTAAGTAAGCAACAAGTTGATGAGTTTTATCATTGTGCTATCGCATTGGGCGCTCGTTGTAATGGCGCTCCGGGTGTAAGACCTGAATACGGTGCACCCTATTATGGTTGTTTTGTTATCGACCTTGATGGCAATAAAATCGAAGCAAGCTATTGGCAAGCTACTGAAAAATAGATTTAATTATGTTTTGTTTTTGAGTTTTTATATTTATATTTTTAACGATTAAAATAACAGTTTATTGTTGAGTTGAATTCGTTTTATACTGTCAATTGTCGTTTATCGTATAGACCGTTGGAGCAGAGCGTTTGCTGAGAAGTTTTGTAAAATTAACCTTTCAAAATAGTGGCCCGATTGTCCTTTTTTTATTGTTAATATCTTGTAAATCAAATGCTTTGCACTCTTTAACTGATAGCGACTTTAATGCTTTTTTATTACGAGCAGAGCAACTTAATGATCGAGATCCTAAAGCCGCATTACTGTTATTAAATACCCACAAAGATGAGTTAAGCTCACAACCGCTCACTAGCCAAGTTAATTACTTTCGAATTCAATCCACAGCATATTCTGATCAGGCGCTTTATAGTTTAAGTGCAGCCTCAGCTGAGCAAGGCTTAAAGCTAGCTAAGCAAATGAACAACCCCAGTATATTTATTGCTGAACTTGCTTATATTAAAGGCTTTTCATTAGAAAGTCAGGGGGATTTTGACGGCGCTTTTCAGTTTTATCAAAATGGTTTAGATGTAGCTCGTTCAATGACTAATCAGAAACTAACGGCGCGTGGCTTGATCAATATTGGTGCTATATATTATTTAAGAAAAAACTATAAACAGTCATTGATCACACTCAATTATGCTTTGACCTTGGCTAATGAAATAGCAGATGAAGCGCTTTTAGGCGATATCAGTAGTGAATTAGGCATTTTGTATGGTTACTTAGGTGAACAGCAACAAGCAAATGATTATTTTCAACAGTCATACCAACACTTTAAAAATGCCGGTAAGCACAATTATGCGTTAAATAGCTTACATAATGTTGCGATTAATCATGCTAACCAAAATAACTACGAACAAGCCATTAGTGTTTATCGTCTTCTCGAAAGTGAAATACAGGAGAATACTAGTAATGAGTTTATTGCCGGTGTTTATCGCAGCTTAGCTTGGGCGCTATTAAACAAAGATGATAGCGATACAGAAAATGCTTATCGTTATATTTTGTTAGCTGGCGAATATGTTAAAGAAACCGAACAACATTTAATGAAGCTGCAATACCTTATTGATAAAGCTTATATTTTAGAAAAAATGAAGCGTTATGATGAGGCGTTACTGAACCTAGAACAAGCAGAAAAGTTACTCGAAGGTAAAGCCAGTGATATTTATGATACCAGCGAGTTAAATATCCTCTTTCTACGTGCTGAGCTTTATTACACTTTAGGTCAGTATAACAAAGCATACCAAATTCAAACGCAGTATTTTACTAAGTCGATTGCCTATAACGAAGTGCGTGAAACCACTGAAATTGATGAGTTAAGGTTACAATATCAAAGCGAAACCACTCAACGTAAGAAAAATATTTTGGAAACAAAACAAAGTATACAAAACTTACAGCTGCAACAAATAACGCTTGATACCAATAACCGACAGGTTCTTGTCGGTTTATTGGCAATTTGTTTATTGATCTTAGCATGGGTCTTATATCGAGTGATTAAAGGTAAACGAAACTTAGTGCGAGCAACGCGAACCGATAGTTTAACCGGTGTGACGAATCGGCGACGATTACTTGAGTTGGGCGAAAGGTATTTCCAACAGGCAATAGAGCAGCAACAGTCTTTTAGTGTTTGTATGATAGATGTCGACTTCTTTAAGAAAATCAATGATATTTTTGGCCACCGTGTAGGTGATAAAACACTTAAAGAAATTGCTATTCATGGCCAAAGCTTGATGAGAGCAAGTGATGTATTTGGCCGCTTTGGCGGCGAAGAGTTTATTGTCTTATTGCCAAATACCGGACATGATGATGCGCTTGAAGTTGCACAGCGCTTAAGAAAGCATATTGAACAGGCGAAGTGGCAAACGCAAGAGATTAATCAATTAACCATCAGTCTTGGTATTGCTACCTTGAGCAAGCAAAACTACCGTGACTTTCCTACTTTGTTAAAAGCTGCCGATGCGCAATTATTAAATGCCAAGCATTCTGGTCGCAATAAGGTTAGTTATGATCAATAAGGATTGGCGACTAAAAAGTATTATTTTTTATAGTGTGTTGATATTTTTTAATAGACTTGCTTTTGCAGATGAAATTTTAGGTCAACAGCAGGTTTTCAATAAAACGGATCAGCTTTATGTCAGTCAACAAGTTGCAACAGAAGTTTTGGCTATTAATGTAGAAATATTATCGTTAAAAAATTTAAGTGAACACGACCGAGTGTCAGCTCAAGTTAAATTACTGAAGTTTCAAGAATTAGACTTAACGTTAAATCAAGCGGAGCAATATATTCTCCACCTTATTCGTGCCAATATTGCAAATATTGAAGGTCAAGAGCACAAGGTGGTTAATTGGCTAAATAAGGCAATAAAACTTGAAGCTTTTATTGCTAAAAAGCAGCTTGATGAGCCGTTATTTGCCAGTGCTTATTTAACCCTAGCAAGTATTTACCAAAGGCAAGGTGAGGCTAAAAAGGCCTTTGATAGTAAGGAACAGTATATTAGAAAATATTTTGCACATTTAGAGCAGCAAAAAAGCTTACGGGTTAAGCGCTTGAGTGCTAAATATGACATTGAAAAAAGACATGAAGAAAATGAATTACTTAGTCAAAACAGCAAAATAAAACAGTATGCTCTGGCGCATGCTGAATCGGAGCGACAACAGCAAAACCGTAATATTGCGATTTTTATTGCTGCGGCCATCGTCTTATTTTTATTACTACTACGACAATTTAAAATTCGTAAAGCATTAACCTTACTTGCAAAAACCGATAGTTTAACTCAGTTGCCTAATCGTCGTGCTTTTTTTGATAACGGTTACATCTTTATGGAGCATGCTTTACGAGAGAATAAAGAGTTGAGTATTTTAATGTTAGATATTGACCATTTTAAAAATATAAACGATCAGTTTGGCCATGATATTGGTGATGAGGTTATTTGTAATATCGCAGCATTAGCGGGTGAAACCATGCGCTCTCGAGATTTTCTTGCTCGGATCGGTGGTGAAGAATTTGCCGCTATTTTACCTGATGCAAATATTGCGCAAGCGCGTGCAATTGCTGAGCGTATACGGGAAAAAATTCAGGATAAAAGTTATCAAGGTCAACAGGATAATATTCATATTACCGTTAGTATAGGTTTAGCAAGTATTAAGGTGGTTAGAGAAAGTTTTGATAGCTTACTACATGCAGCGGATATGGCTATGTACCAAGCAAAAGCTAACGGTCGCAATCAAGTGTGTAGCTATTGTACAGAAAGAAAAGAAAAAACAGATTAATCACCATTTCATGATATTTATCGCCTAAAAGTATTCTTTCCACAGGCATAATCAGCTAAGCTAACCCCAGAGCAATAATAGTAAAAGTTACGCTTGATAATTCGACATTAATCGAACTTTTTAGGAAATATTTTCATGTCAGATGCAATCGACTTTAGTTTGGACGGTATTGAGCAGCGCCCTTTAAGACAGTTCACTGAAGAAGCTTATTTAAATTACTCGATGTATGTCATTATGGATCGAGCTTTACCTCATATTGGTGATGGTTTAAAGCCAGTGCAGCGTCGTATTATTTATGCGATGTCAGAGCTTGGTTTATCGGCATTAGCAAAATATAAAAAATCAGCCCGTACTGTTGGTGACGTTTTAGGTAAATTCCACCCCCATGGTGATTCAGCCTGTTATGAAGCTATGGTGTTGATGGCACAACCGTTTTCATATCGCTATCCGCTGGTTGACGGTCAAGGAAACTGGGGAGCACCAGATGATCCTAAGTCTTTCGCGGCCATGCGCTATACCGAAGCACGTTTATCACGCTTTAGTGAGGTTTTATTAGCAGAGCTAGGGCAAGGTACGGTTGATTGGACGCCTAATTTCGATGGTACCATGAAAGAGCCTAAAACTTTACCAGCGCGTTTACCGCATATATTACTTAACGGTATTACTGGTATTGCTGTGGGTATGGCAACCGATATTCCTCCTCATAATGTTAGAGAAGTCGCCAGTGCTTGTGTGCATCTTATTGAACAACCCAAGGCAGAGTTAGCAGATTTACTTAATATTATTCAGGGACCTGATTATCCAACCGATGCTGAAATAATTACCCCGAAAGCAGACATTGAAAAAATTTATCAAACCGGTCGCGGCAGTATTAAAATGCGTGCGGTTTATGAAATGCTACATGGTGAAGTGGTTATTACAGCTTTGCCTCATCAGGCATCTGGCGGAAAAATATTAGAGCAAATTGCTAATCAAATGCAAGCTAAAAAGCTACCTATGGTGGTGGATTTACGTGATGAATCAGATCATGAAAACCCGATCCGTTTAGTGATTGTGCCACGCTCTAATCGTGTTGATATTGAACAATTAATGCAACATTTGTTTGCTACCACGGATTTAGAGAAAAACTTTCGTGTTAACCTCAACATGATTGGTTTAAATAACAAACCCGCAGTTAAAGATATTAGAACCATACTAAGCGAGTGGATAGAGTACAGACGTGAAACTATCCGTCGCCGTTTACAATATCGCTTAGATAAAGTATTGGCGCGCTTACATATTTTAGATGGCCTATTGGTTGCTTACCTCAATATTGATGAAGTTATTGAAATAATTCGAGGTTATGACAACCCGAAAGCAGAGTTAATGTCGCGCTTTGAGTTGTCTGAACGTCAAGCTGAATCAATATTAGAAATTAAACTTCGACAACTTGCCAAGCTTGAAGAGATTAAAATTCGAGCAGAGCAAGACGAATTGAATATTGAGCGCGAATATCTTGAAAAAACGCTTGGTTCTAAAGCGCGCATGAATACCTTAATGAAAAAAGAAATACTCGAAGCTGCTGAGAAGTATGGTGATGATCGTCGCTCTGTGCTTGTTGAGCGAAATGAAGCTAAAGCGCTGTCTGAGAAAGATTTGATGCCGAGTGAGTCAGTAACTGTTGTTGTCTCTCAAAAAGGTTGGGCACGTTGTGCTAAAGGTCATGACATTGATGCACAAGCGTTAAGTTACAAGTCAGGGGATGAGTATTTATGCTCAGCGAAAGGGCGTAGTAACCGACCTGTGGTCTTTATTGATTCTGCCGGTAGGGCCTATGCGACTGATGCTCATAGTTTACCTACCGCTCGAAGCCAAGGTGAGCCACTCACTGGACGCTTTAATTTAGCTAGTGGAGAAGCCTTCGAAAAAGTGTTGATGGCTGAAGATGATAGACGTTATTTACTCAGCAGTGATGCGGGTTATGGTTTTGTTGCTAGTTTCGCGGATATGGTCAGTCGTAATAAAAATGGCAAAGCACTATTGAGTTTGTCTGCAGCAGCTAAAGTAATGACGCCAAGGTTTATTAGCAGCTTAGATAACGAGTTAGTCCTGTCAATTACCTCTGAAGGGCGGATGTTAGTCTTTCCTGTCAAAGACTTGCCGGTGCTAAGTAAAGGCAAAGGTAATAAAATTATTAATATTCCTTCAGCGAGAGCCAAAGCGCGTGAGGAATATGTAACATTGCTTGAAGTGTTACCACCAGAAAGTGCGGTTACTTTGCATGCAGGTAAACGTAAATTGACCCTAAAGGCGAGTGATATTGAGCATTATAAAGGTGAGCGTGGCCGACGAGGTAATAAGTTACCAAGAGGCTTACAACGAGTTGATCATATTGTTATAGAACAACAACCTTTAGAGATAACGCCGGAAACACCAGAAAGCTAATAGCAATAGGGCCTTAATCTTCAATTATTAGGGCTCTACCTACCTTAGGTTCGCGAAATTAACAATTACAGCAAGCTATTATCAGTTTCTCAGCAAGGCCATAACTATTGAGTGATAATCGCTTACAGTAGCTTTGACGGCTTTTTACTGGCGTAGATAGCTTTAAACAAGTTAAAGATCACCTTAGTCATAAAACTGTCACAAAACTTCCTTAGAATCATCATTAATTAGGAGAGTGACGTGAGTATAAACATAAATGACATTATCAAAGCTAAAGCTGTTAGCACTGTATTTCAAGCAATATTTAATACTCAAGAACAATGTATCGTTGGCTACGAAGCACTAACCAGAGGTCCAGAAGCTAGCGCTCTGCATTCACCAGACGTTCTATTTCAACACGCTATGCAAGCGGGTTTACTTTCTGAGCTTGAGATATTGTGCCGTGATAAAGCAATTAAGCGCTTTGCTGAGCTACAGTTAACCGGCAAACTATTCCTTAATATCAGTCCGCTTGTGTTGCTTAATAACAATCATCCTCAAGGTGAAACAGTGAAATTTGTTGAACAAGCGGGATTAAATTGCCAACAAATTGTCATTGAATTAAGTGAGAAGTATCCTTTTCCTAATCATCACATCTTACGTGATGCTTTAGCGCGCTATCGACAGTTTGGCTTTAATGTCGCTATTGATGATTTAGGTGCCGGATATTCTGGGCTTAAACTATGGAGCCAACTTGTACCTAACATTGTTAAAATTGATCGTTATTTTGTCGAGAATTGTCACCAAGATAATTTTAAACAAAAGTTTTTAAAAGCGATATTTGATTTAGCTAGCGCGGCTGAAGCTGAAGTTGTGGTGGAAGGTATTGAGTGTCAGCAAGAGTTCGACTACTTGCAGGCTTTAGGCATGGTGTATGCTCAGGGCTTTTATTTGGCTAAACCAGCTTATCAGCCGATTCGTGAATATCCTAAGCATTTAATAGCTCCTTTATTATTGCAAAAAAAACAGGCGCTTTGGGTTAACTTGTCAGTTGTTTGATAAGACCACTCAGTTGGCTGATCTTTTTATTGGATAATTGTCGATAATCGAAATATGGGCAAATAATAATGCCCAATTCTGTATTAATGGCAAAGTCATGACTAAGCCAAGTACAGTTGCTGCTAAGGCCAAGGTGTTCGCTATAGCCTTTGCCTAATATAACCTGCAACTTTTTATTATCCTGCCTTGCTAAAGTATTGGCGGTTGAAAGCCCAAGTGTGCAAAGTTCTGGTGGAGAAAAAAGTAAGCAATGGTTACTGTCAGTTTGCAAAAGTGCTTTATCTCTTAGCTGTTGCCATGAAGAAAACTGCTCTGGGCATAACTCGAATAATAACTTGGCGTAAACATTAAATATTTTTCGCCAATGATTACCAGTTTCATGGCAAATATAGGCAATTTCATTGCTTGCTAAGGGCTTAACAGTGCTTAAATTTTGATATAAAGCGAGGGGAGGACGATTTTTTATATAGAAAACAAGTTTGGCGTTAATATCACCAAAACCGATGGCTTTATTATTCATGTCATTATTTCCAATAAAAAGCCAATAAAAAGCCAATAAAAAACCCGGCTACGTCCGGGTTTTAGTCAGTTTTAACTATTTGACTAACACTAAGTTAAAACTCTTCCAACATACGTTCTAAAGAATAATCAAAAGCTTTTAATTCTTTTTCCAGTTGAAATTTTTCTTTCAGTTGTTCAATTTCACGCCATTTTCTTTTCTTATTATTACTTGAACTTGATTTAGGTTGTGTACCTAAAGAGTCCATTACTTGTTGAAATTTTGCCATGGTATGTTCCTTTTTTCTACAACTGCAGCTGTTTAATAACACAGTTCTGTATGGAAAAGAAACATTTTTTTGCACTTTGGTGACAAATTCATGGTTTTCACTGTTTCAAATTTTAAAATGGCGCTATTTAAGTGTTTAGGTAAGCCTTTAAGCTTATGTTTGCCAAGTATGGCTTAAAGCAAAGCTGTTAATTGTTGCTCAAGTTTTACTTGGTCAATGGTGAAGTTTCGAATGCCTTCCGCGAGTTTTTCTGTTGCCATGGCGTCTTGATTCATTTGCCATCTAAATTGTGCTTCGCTAAGTGGTGCTTTATTGGCTAACGGTGCTTGTTCGCTGAATAATTTTTGGCTGATTGTTGCGGTTGAATTTGCTAATTCGTCCATCAGATTAGGACTGATGGTTAATCGATCACAACCGGCCAATTCAAGTATTTCATCAATATTTCGAAAGCTGGCCCCCATAACTACAGTGTTATGGCCCTTAGCTTTGTAATAGTTATAGATGCTGGTCACCGACACTACACCGGGATCTTCGCTAGCTGGGTATTCACTGCGCCCGGTGTCTTTTTTGTACCAGTCTAAAATGCGACCTACAAAAGGAGATATCAGGTAAATGTTGGCTTCAGCACAGGCTTGGGCTTGGGCAAAGTTAAATAGCAAGGTTAGGTTACAATTAATACCTTCGCGTTCTAATTGCTCGGCCGCTTTTATACCTTCCCATGTTGAGGCAATCTTGATCAATATACGATCATTGCTAATACCTGCTTCGTTATACATGGCAATCAGCTTGTGGGCTTTAGTAATTGATGCTTGCGTATCAAACGATAAACGCGCATCAACTTCTGTTGATATTCTACCGGGTACTATTTTTAAAATTTCTAAGCCAATGAGTACTGAAAGCTTATCGGCGGCATCAATAACTTGTTGTGTCGCATCGTTAGATTGAGTTTTAGCCCACTTCACAGCGGTGGCTAATAATTGTTGATAATTAGGTAAAGCAGCCGCTTTTAATAATAAAGATGGATTGGTTGTGGCGTCTTGCGGTTGAAACTTAGCAATAGCTTCGATATCGCCGGTATCGGCAACAACAGTGGTCATTTTTTTTAATTGAGAAAGTTGATCGGTCATAACATGTCCCTTGATATTAATAATGGAATCAGATGAATGTCTTAGTTAATTTTAGTGAAGTATTACAACGTTTTTCGAGCAACATAGATTGAAATTGCTAGGTATCTGTCTTATTCACCTATATTAGTATCAAATTTTCATAAATTAGCAAGGGTGATAATGAAATAACTTAGATAAAAAGGCTATCGTATCTTACATCGGTTAATGAGTCGGCGAAATTATTCGCTGAAGCCATGTTAATAAATCATTCGTGGTCAGATGCCGCAGCAAACAGTTAATGGAATGGCTGTTATATTGGTTTTTTCTTATGCTATAGTGGCAAAAATTTTAAAGATAGAGTAAATAAATCATGTTGCTTGTTGTTTCTCCCGCTAAAAATCTAGACTATGAGTCTACTGTTGCTACTGAAAAATTCTCTCAACCGGAGTTGTTAACACACAGTAAAGTACTGATGAAAAAGTGTAAAACACTAACACCAGCTGATATTAGTTCATTAATGTCAATCAGTGATAAATTAGCGGGCTTAAATGCGGCGCGTTTTGGTGAGTGGACAACACCTTTTACACCTGAGAATGCTAGACAAGCAATATTGGCTTTTAATGGTGATGTATACGCTGGCTTGGATGCTAACTCTTTCACTGATGATGACTTTGCTTTTGCTCAGCAGCATATGCGGATTTTATCAGGCTTATATGGCTTATTAAGACCATTAGATCTGATGCAGGCTTATCGACTCGAGATGGGCAAGAAACTCGATAATGAACGTGGTAGTAACTTATACCAATTTTGGGGGGATATTATCACTGAGCACTTAAATGCAGCACTTGCTGCTCAAGGTGACAAGATATTGATTAACTTAGCGTCTAATGAGTACTTTAAATCAGTGAATAAAAAAGTATTAAAAGCTGAGGTGATAACACCGGCATTTAAAGATTGGAAAAATGGTCAATTTAAAATGATCAGCTTTTATGCGAAAAAAGCCCGAGGTTTAATGGCGCGTTATATTATTGAAAACCAAATCAGTGATGTGGAAAAATTAAAAGCGTTTGATGTTGCTGGCTATCAATATTCGAGTGAATTAAGTAAAGGCAACAACTGGGTGTTTACTCGTAAAGAAACATAATTATATGCTAGGAGCAATTATGCCTAGTGTCTGATTCGCGCTGATATTTTAGCGGTTTAGGTCAGTTGTTATTACATTGACCTCTTAAGTCAGTATTTCTCTGCTAAGCTCAATAAGCTGATATTAATAAAAAGGTTTATCATGAATATGCGTCAAACAATTACAATTAAGTCGATTTTCTATGTACTCATTACTTTGACACTAACCGCGTGTGCAACTATGGGCGACGGTAATAAAGTTGAGCAACAGCAAAAAATATTACAAATGAAGGATACGGTGTTAACACAACTGTTTGCTAATAAACCTGATACCCGTGAGCAATTAAGTGCCGCGCCTGGCTATGCGGTATTTTCAAATGCTAATATTAATTTAATTTTTATCGCTGCAGGCACTGGCTATGGTGTCGTTAAAGATAACCAGAAAAACACACATACCTATATGAATATGGCAGAAGGTGGTATTGGTCTAGGTCTCGGAGTGAAAGACTACCGTATTGTTATGGTTTTCCATAGCAAAGACGCCATGAATCATTTTGTTAATAGTGGCTGGACGTTTGGTGGTAATGCTGATGCATCGGCGAAGGCGGGTAACAAAGGCGGTTCAGTTGAAGGTGAAGCTTATTATGGTGATGTCACAGTTTATACTTTGACCGAAAGTGGCTTAGCATTGCAAGCAACCATTAAGGGCACTAAGTTCTGGCGTGCTGATGCCTTAAATTAATGTCAGCTTTGCATTAAAAGTTCAGCGCAATACCGGCATAGAAATAGGCACCGTTATAGCCAAATGGTGCCGAGCGGCGGGAATATTCAAATACGCCATCACTATCAACAATGGTATTACCTGCGTCATCAACGATCTGGCCTTGCCTTGAGTTGCCGATAGTATTTTTATCAGGGTAGACATCAAATAGGTTATTACTGCCAAAGTAGACCTTGGTACTTTCATTAATATGGTACTCAGCCCGTACATCGGTTAACAGCTTGGCTGAGTATGTTTGTTTATCGCCATCAAGTACGCTGTATTGTCCAAAACGATTGAATGTTAAATTAAACAGCCAATTTTTTTGCTGATAATTAATGTTAAAATTGATACGGTTTTTCGGCTGCCAACTTTCGATAATGGCGATGTCATGTTGGGAAAATACCTGCTCTACCGGTAAGTTATTTAAAGCACTGCTTTTTGGCGTAAATAATTGACTCACTTTGGTGTCGGTAAAATTCGCCGCTAAAGTCAAGTCAAGTACGCCTTGGAAAATTGGATATTGCCAAGTGGCAATAAGGTCTACACCTTGTGTTGTGCTATCAATACCATTTAAAAACACTTGTGCTTTATCAACATTTTCAACCATTAATGCTTGGTCTAATACGGTATTCTCTCCAGAGCAAAGACTACTGCTCAAGACAATTCTGTCGTCAATGCTGATATGATAATAATCAAATGTGATGGTAAGGCCATTGCTCAAGCTTGCAACAGCGCCCAAACTCAAATTTTTTGAGCTTTCTTCTGTTAACTTTGAAATACCTATGCTGCGAGCTAAGTTACTATCATTTCTGAAAGTTGCGACTTTTTGACCGATCAGTTGGCCATCGTTGTTTACTAAAAACTGGGTACTGGTGTTATTAAAGTAAAGTTGTTGCATGGACGGGGCTCGAAAACCGGTATTGAAGGCCGCTCGATAAGTTAGCCAGTTATTACTCTGCCAGTATGCCGCAACTTTAAGGTTTGTCGAGGCACCAAAATCATCATAGTCATCATATCTCAAGGCACTATTTAGCGATATATCAGAGCTAAGCTGTTGCTCTAGTTCTAGGTATGCAGAGCGAACATAACGTTGTTCGTCAACGACTGCATCAGGGGCAATACCCGGAAATCCTTGTATTCCAGCAATAGCGTCATGGTTATACTGGGCTTGGTTATCTAGAGTGTTGTAATCAAAGTAGCTGTATTTTTCACCGGCTTCAACTTGATAATGATCACGTCTAAGCTCAAACCCTACAGCTAAGGTTGCCCAGTCAAGATCCTGCATAATATCTAAATTTAAAGTTTGTAAAGATAATGATAAATCATAAGCGTGAGCTGTACGCGGAATTGTTGTACGAATATCATCTGCAGCCTGTGCCTCATGATAACGTAGAAAGTTAGCATACGAGGCGTTAATAGAGTTTTTTGTCCAGTAGTTAAGTGAGTTCTTACCATAGGTATATGATGCATCAATAGCGGTGCCATTATCGAGATCGAAGGCGTAGCCTAAATTGACTGACATGTCTTTGATACTGGTGGCAATTTTAGGTAAGTAACCATTGTTTACTGTTGCTTGCCCGTCTTGTAGTTGCGGGTTAGTACTGTTATCTCTAGCGGTACGGAAAAAAGCAGCAGAAGTATTATCTCTTTTAGAATAGCTAGCAAAGCCATAGAGTTCACCTAAAGCAAGTGGGTAACCGGCATTGATCACAACCGCTTGCTGTTGTGATTTAGGATTACCAATTTCAAATGTTTGGCGATTGGCAGTAATTTCATTATTGCTGCTAGTAAAGTATTTTTCAGGTGCGATGCTAATACAGTCTTGATAAATACAGGCGCCATCTTGACCAGCGCGATTTGTTGCTTGAAAGTCACTGATACTTAAGGAAGTATTAATAAACCCTTGTTCTAATAAGCTGAAGGTTTTATTGAACTCAAGTTGTTGGCTAGCACCATCACCTTGACCGTACTGCCCGTAGGACATTTCAACGTAATCTTGAGCAGTGTCATCTTTTAGCACTAAGTTAATCACGCCAGCGATGGCATCGGAGCCATATTGCGCTGCGGCGCCGTCACGCAATATTTCAATGCGCTTAATTGCGGCTAGCGGAATGGCATTCAAGTCAGTACCTGCTGTGCCACGTCCAACAGAGTTGTTGATATGAATTAAACTGGCTTGATGTCGACGTTTGCCATTGACTAACACTAAGGTTTGATCTGGGCCTAAACCTCGCAGTGTTGCTGGTTGTAAAACATCGCTGCCATCACTAATAGCTGATTTTGAAAAGTTAAAAGAAGGTGCAACCGCTTGTAGCATATTGCCAATATCCGTCTGGCCTGATTGTTTTAATTGTTGAAAAGAGAGTATATCAACAGGTACTGGCAAATCGATAATGGATCGACGAGCGGTACGGCTGCCAACAATGGCTATTTTTTCTATGCTGACTTGAGCTGGCGGGATGTTTTGTTTACGGTTGTCATTTGTCGTTACAGCGATGAGTTTTTCAACCGGGGATTCGTCGGCAATAATGGCAATTACCCCGTCGTTATTTTTGCTAAAAGTCAGTCCAGAGTTTCTTAATAACTTTCTTAATGCAAAGTCAGTGCTGTAATAACCTTTAATAGGGGTACTTTGGGCTATCGTTGCGAGTTCAAATGAGAAAAGGAGAGTTTGTTGGCTTTGCTGAGCAAAATTGATCAGTGCTTGGTTAGCATTTTTTTCAGTTATATCGAAATAGATAAGTTGCTCAGCTTTACTAAAAAATGACATAAAGCTCAGTACAATTATGCTCGATATCAATTGCTTGTTAAATGCTGAAAATAGCATTGCTATTCTATCTAAGCCCAAAAGGTAAAAAGTATTATTCATCAAGAGCCAAATTCCGTTGAAGCATTAATTTTATTACTTGTTACCGGCCTATTTTAATTAAAAATTACTCAGTATGTTACAAGCTTTTGTTATTATTGATTTGTATTTGAGCTACTAGAAAGTGCATAGGTATTTGTTGTTATTTTTTTAGCATCGATTGCAAAGTTGTAATGAAGAGACTGTAATAGCGCGTTAAGGTCATTAGTTTTAAAGTAACCAGAAACTCGCAACTTTGCTAGGTCATTATCTATTGGCATAAATTTAATGGTGTTATAGCGCTGAACTTCTTTTAATACTTGTTTGAGTGGCTCGCCATCAAAAATCAATATGCCTTGCTGCCAGGCTAATTCTTGTTTAACTTCTTGCGCTGATAATGACTGTTTTTCAGAAGCAATATCATTAGCAATCGCGACTTTTTCACCAGCAGAAATAATGTTGTTATTGCTTGGGCTTCGAAGAGCAGGGTTTAGGTGAGGAGAATTCTGCTCAATTGGAGTATTTATTGCGTTCAGTAACTTATCAACAGGGGCATTAGCTTCAGCAATTAATACCCTACCTTCTTTTACCAGTAATTCAGCTGAGCTAATATTATCACGCTGAACGTTAAAAATGGTGCCAAGCGCGGTAAAAGAATTATGGCCAGAAACTACAGTAAAAGGGCGGTTTTTATCTTTTGCTACATCAAACTTAGCTTCCCCACGTATCAAGGTTATTTTACGTTGAAGTTTACTATAAGCGACTTCTATGACGGTATTGGTATTGAGTTCGACAATACTGCCATCGTCTAAAGTAAGTTGTTTTTGTTCGCCATATTGGCTGCTATATTTTTGATATGCGAGCGCTGGGTTGACATGGTGCTGTGAGCTTGGCCATATTTTATTAACGTCGCTAAAAAGGTTTGCTGTTAATAATGCAACGCACGCCAAACCTGCAGCTAATAATCCCTTCATGAAATAATCATTTTGTGACTTGGTTTCTGCCTTATGTGAAAATAAACCACTGAGTTCGTGTCTAGTAGCAAGATCACTCCATAAGAAAGAAATTTTATTTAAAGCAGCATAATGAGATTCATCTTGATTGATCCATGCAATTAATTGCTGTTTTTCGGCTCGAGATAATCCCTTATCAAGGCGTGTTATCCAGAGGTTAGCTTGCTCTTGGACCGATTTTTTATCGTTTAACGTCTCGGTTATCATCAACTAATTATCATATAAAGGTTTTAGATTACATATTGTAACATTCTTCGGTAAGGACTTAATGTAAACGAAATTATATGCTGGTGCTATGGAAATTTTAAAAAAAACAAAAGTTATAACTTTTAGTTGGCAATAAATTTGTACACAATATTTGCTATTAACTAGCTTTGATGAAAAACAGCATAGGTTAAAAGGTGGAGCTTTGTAGAGCAGCAATAACTGCTTGCTAAGATAATATTGGCAGGATAAAAATAAAAAACCTAAACCTTCAGTTGCTCATTAAGGTTTAGGTTTATTTGAAAGCTGAAAGCTGAAAGCTGAAAGTTAAGTTATTACTTATTACGCTTTGCTTGTTTTTTCGCTTTAGCTTTCTTTTGTGCAACGGTTCTTTTGACTTTCGCCTTTTTCATTGCCACACGTGCTTCTTTATATTTTGGTCTCAGTGTCTCAATTACTCGGCGAGGTAAGCGCTCTTTAATATAACGCTCAATTTTACCTATCACTGTCATGTCATGTGCTTCAACCAATGAGATAGCGGTGCCTTTATTACCAGCTCGACCAGTACGACCAATGCGATGTAAATAAATATCGGCAGTGCGCGGCAAATCAAAGTTTATAACATGCGTTATATCATCAATATCCAGACCACGTTCAGCAATATCAGTGGCGACCAAAACACTCACCGTGCCATTACGTAAACGTTCGACAGAGGTGTTGCGTTTGTCTTGTTGCATTTTACCTTCAAGCCAAACACAAGGCATGTTGTCAGCATAAAGTTTGCCTGATAGGTATTGTACAGTTTCACGTTTATTGGCAAAAACAAGCGCACGCTCTACGTCTTCTTGTTGCAATAAGTTGAGTAATAAAGCGTATTTATGATCTTTGTCGTCTGCTAAATGCATCCATTGATGAATTTTTGCTTTTTCTTTACGAGAAGGGTTCGCTTCTAAAAATACCGGCTCATTGAGAAGTTCACGCGAAAAACGTACCACGGCAGAACCTTCCAGTGTTGCAGAAAATAGCATGGTTTGTTTACGCCAACGTGCTTCAGCAACAATGCGACTAATCGTTTCTGCAAAACCCATGGTTAACATACGGTCAGCTTCATCTAAAATTAAAATTTCAATTTCGCGACTATCAAATTGTTCCGTTTCAATGTACTCCATCAATCTACCTGGAGTAGCAACCAAAATATCGGTATTACCTGTGAGCACTTCTTTATGACTACCGTAATTAACACCACCAGTAATGACCGCTGATTTAATCTTGGTTAAGGCGGTTAACTTTTCGCATTGCTCATGCGTTTGTATGGCAAGTTCACGTGTTGGCGATAAAATCAGCACGCGCGGAAAACCAGGATTTTTGCGAGGGTAATCTAATAAATGCTGAGCAGCAGGTAAAATAAATGCCGCTGTTTTTCCCGTTCCTGTTGGGGCTGAAGCTAATACGTCTTTGCCTGTCATAGCCACAGGAAGTACTAATTCTTGGATAGACGTTGGCTTTTTAAAGCCTGCATTTTCAACGCCGCCTAATAACGCGGAATCTAGGTCAAACTGTTCAAACATGTAATAATTTTCTTTGGGGATTAATAATTGCGCATTATAATGGCAAAATCATATTTATCCTAAAGATCTTGCCAAATTTGTTTATTTATTATGATATTTTAACTAATCCGACAGAATATCGGCAATTTCAGTGGTTATTTGTTCACACCAACGTTTAATACGCTCTTCACTAGCATCATATTGGTTGTCTTCATCAAGCGCTAAGCCAACAAAATGTTGCTCATCTGCTGTTAATGCTTTTGAGGTGGCAAAGTCATAGCCTTCATTCGGCCAATAACCTATGACATAACCTCCTTGTGCAAGGACTTGCTCATGCAGCATACCGAGCGCATCTTGAAACCAGTCGGTATAACCAATTTGATCGCCCATACCATAAAGTGCGACAATTTTACCTTCAAGATCAATGTCAGCTATTTCTGGCCAGTGTGACTCCCAATCTTCTTGAATTTCACCGTAGTCCCAAGTAGAAATGCCTAAGATTAAAACCTCGTGGTCAGCCATTTCTGCCAGTGGAGTGTCTTTTATATTAAATAAACTGACGATATCGCTACCAAGCTCTGCTTGAATCTTTTCTGCCGCTATTTCGGTATAACAAGTGGTTGAGCCATAAAATAATGCGATGTTCATTGATAAATTACCGAGGTTTGTTGCGAACCATTCTAAATGGTTAGTGAAATAATGACGGGATTTTAACAAAATTTTAGTAAATAAGAAGCTTTCCATTGCCAGAGCTGACAATATTTTTAAAGTGAAATATGCTCTAGCTGATCAAGCGTTATTGCAATTATATGCTTTTCACTGTAATTTTAGTCCGTTAAAAGCGGTCTTTGTGTTTACCTAAAATTACAAATGTAATTTTCCGCTCACTTTTCTCTCAACAAGGTATGGAATTGATTTATGTCTAAGAAGTTTTTATTGGCTGCAGCGCTTGGCCTGTTAAGTTTGGCCAACAATGTCAACGCGTATGTTGAGCCAACAACCTCAGTTGCAAACAGTGTTATGTTAGCTACAGCACAACCTGTAGCTTTTGATGCAGTAAAAGCAAAACTAACTAATACCTTAGGGCTTGATGTTGCTAGCATTAAACCATCTCCTATGGCTGGATTGGTTGAAGTAGTTACTGATCAGGGCTTATTTTATGCTAGTGCTGATGGTGAATTTTTATTGCAAGGGAAAATGTATGGTCTAGGTAATAATGTGACTAATTTGACCGAAGCAAGCTTAGCATTAATACGTATTGAGGGGATGGCGAAATTCTCCGATGCCATGATTGTTTTCCCAGCAAAAGATGAAAAGTATGTGGTTACTGTTTTTACTGATATTACCTGCGGTTATTGTCGTAAAATGCACGAACAAATTGAAGATTATAACGATAAAGGTATTACTGTGCGTTACTTAGCGTATCCACGTGCAGGAGTAAAAGACCGTACGGGTAATTATTCTCAAGGCTTTAAAGATTTACGCTCAATTTGGTGTCATGAAGACCCTCAACAAGCCCTAACCAAAGCAAAAACTGGCGCTGATGTTGCCGCCCGTATTTGTGATAAACCCATTGAAGAAGAGTTTAATTTTGGTCGTCAAGTGGGAGTTACCGGAACGCCAGCGATTATGTTAGCCAACGGCATGATGGTACCTGGTTATCAAGAGCCAAGTAAATTATTTATGTTATTGGAAACTACTTTATAAAGTAAACCATAGCTATATCCATACCGCATGTGGCTTTCAGGACGTTTGAACGAACTCTGCTTCTTGAAGTTTTATGGAAACAGATTATTTATCTAGAAAATGGCAAGTTAATGACTTGCCATTTTTGTCTCTACTATTCTCATTATTAGTACTATTTATTTAAGAAGAGTGATTGATGCAAAAAGAAATTATTCGTCGAGAACACATTAGTGATGAACATTTACCCAGTTCGCTTCATCCTATTGTCCGACAAATATATGCCCGTCGTGGCGTTACTTGTAAAGAACAGCTTGAGTTAACGGCCTCACATTTATGTCCCGTTGAAACATTAAAAGGCTTACCTGAAGCGTGTGAACTTTTATATCAGGCACTAAAAGGGCAAAAAAATATTACCGTGATTGGTGATTTTGATGCTGATGGTGCAACCAGTACGGCACTCATGATGGAAGCATTACAAATGCTTGGCTCAAGCAATCACCACTTTTTAGTACCTAATCGCTTCAAGTATGGTTACGGTTTAACTCCTGAAATTGTTGATATTGCTGTATCACAAGGTGCAGAGGTTTTAGTCACTGTTGATAATGGCATTAGTTGTATGGCAGGGGTTAAAAGGGCGAAAGCGTTAGGATTACAAGTGCTGGTTACCGATCATCACTTGCCCGGTGCCACAACGCCGCCTGCGGATGCAATTGTTAACCCTAATCAAGTGGGGTGTAACTTTGCCAGTAAATCGTTAGCTGGGGTCGGGGTCGCTTTCTATTTTATGTTGGCATTAAGAAAGTATTTACGTGAACAGCAATGGTTTGAGCAGCAAAATATTAAAGAGCCAAATATTGCGCAATTACTCGATTTAGTCGCCTTAGGGACGGTTGCGGATGTGGTGTCACTAGATGCTAATAATCGTATTTTAGTCGAACAGGGTTTAAAACGTATTCGTGCGGGTGCAACACGGCCAGGTATTCAAGCCTTAATTGAAATAGCCGGTAAGAATCAACAAAAATTAGTAGCGAGTGATTTTGGTTTTGCATTAGGGCCAAGGATTAATGCAGCAGGGCGCTTGGATGACATGGCTTTTGGTATCAATTGTTTATTAGCGAAAGATTTGTCAACGGCAAGGGTGATGGCGGCAGATTTGGATGACTTAAATAAAGCGCGTCGTGAAATAGAGCAAGGCATGCAAATCGAAGCTGAGCAAGTACTCGCGAGTTTACAGTTTAGTGAAGAAAATTTACCACACGGTATTAGTTTATTTCATGCTGATTGGCATCAAGGTGTTATTGGCATTGTCGCCGGACGGTTGAAAGAAAAGTATCATCGACCGAGCATTGTTTTTGCTAAAGGCAGCGATAAAAACGTTGCTGATACAAATAACAATAGCGATGAAATTAAAGGCTCTGCACGTTCTATTCCTGGTTTACATATTCGTGATTTATTAGAATATATCGATAGCCAACATCCGGGGATTATTGCAAAGTTTGGTGGTCACGCTATGGCCGCAGGCTTATCAATAGCTAGAGAGCAATTTGAAAGCTTTTCGATGCTATTTGAGCAATATGCTCAGCAATGGTTAAGCCAAGAAGCTTTAACTGGAGTTCTAGCTTCAGATGGTGAATTACTGACTCGAGATATGACATTGACCTTCGCTCAGGTATTACGAGATGCTGGCCCATGGGGACAAAACTTCCCTGAACCATTATTTGATGATGTCTTTACGTTAGTACAGCAACGTATTGTTGGAGAAAAACATTTGAAATTAGTGGTAGAAAAAGATCAGCAAATATTTGATGCCATTGCCTTTAATGTTGACATTAAACGTTGGCCTGATCATCAAGCGAAGCAAGTTAAGCTTGCTTATCGTCTTGATATCAATGAGTTTCGTGGTAAGCAGTCGGTGCAATTAATGGTCGAACAATTAGAATAGCGTTTAGTGTCAGCATAAATGGCTAGTGCTACTAATAATATTTATGTTTTTTAGCTCAAAAAATATCGTAAAAAGGCGATTTGATCAGCCAAGCAAGCATTTATTTCATTGCATAATTAGGCTACAATGCGCGACTATTTTACCCTTAGGTCTTTAGCTGTGACTTGGTCACCAAAATCATATGTTAGAAGTTAATCCAGTACTTAATAAAATTAAAGAAATTCGCGAACGCACCAATATGCTTCGGGGGTACCTTTGACTACGACCAAAAGTCAGAACGTTTGGTTGAAGTTGTTCGTGAATTAGAGTCTGCTGATGTTTGGAATGACCCTGAGCGTGCACAAGCCCTAGGCCGTGAACGAGCCGCATTAGAAGCTGTGGTTGAAACCATTGATGAAATGGATTCCGGCTGTGAAGACATTGAAGGCTTAGTTGAGCTGGCGGTTGAAGCTGACGATGAAGAAACTTTTAATGATGCTGAAGATGAAACACAAGCATTAGAAGCTAGTCTTGAAAAATTAGAATTCCGTCGAATGTTTTCCGGTGAACAAGATGCTAATAACTGTTATTTAGATATCCAATCTGGCTCGGGCGGCACTGAAGCACAAGATTGGGCCGAAATGTTGATGCGGATGTATTTACGTTGGGGGGAAGCTAATGGCTATAAAACAGAAGCCATTGAAGTTACCGATGGCGATGTTGCGGGTATTAAAGGTTGTACCATTAAATACACCGGTGAGTATGCCTTTGGTTGGTTACGTACCGAAACCGGCGTGCATCGTTTAGTACGAAAATCACCGTTCGACTCAAGTGGTCGTCGTCATACCTCATTTGCTTCGGCATTTATTTATCCTGAAATAGACGATAATATTGAAATTGATATTAATCCCGCTGATTTACGTATAGATACTTTCCGCGCCTCTGGTGCTGGGGGGCAGCATGTTAATAAAACTGATTCAGCTATCCGTATTACCCATTTACCAACCGGCGCTGTTGTCGCATGTCAGGCCGATCGTTCACAGCATAAAAACCGCGCAACCGCGATGAAGTTGCTAAAGGCGAAGTTATATGAAATGGAAATGCAAAAGCAGAATGAAGGTAAGCAAGAATTAGAAGACGGAAAATCTGATATTGGTTGGGGTAGTCAAATTCGTTCTTACGTATTAGATGACAGCCGAATTAAAGATTTACGCACCGGCATAGAAAACCGCAATACTCAAGCGGTGTTAGACGGCGACTTAAACAAATTTTTAGAAGCTAGTTTGAAGTCTGGCTTATAAACACCTTAATTAATTTTAATTTTTTAAATAGCATATTACGTTAAACACGAGAAATAAAATGACTGATCAAGCAAACCAAGACGAAAACAAGTTGATTGCCGAGCGTCGTGGCAAATTAGTAAAAATTCGAGAAAACTGTCCGGCAAATGGTCACCCTAACAAGTTTGATCGAAAACACTATGCTGCTGATTTACAAGCTGAACATGGCGAAAAAGATAAAGAAACGCTTGAAGCTGAAACTGCTGAATACAGCATTGCTGGTCGTGTTATGGCAAAACGTGGTCCATTCCTAGTCTTACAAGACATGTCTGGTCGCATTCAAGCTTATGCTCATAAAACTGTGCAAAAAGATATTAAAGAGCGTTGGGGCACGTTAGACATTGGCGATATTATTGGTGTTACCGGCACTATGCATATGTCAGGTAAAGGTGACTTATATGTCAACATGGATAAGTACGAGCTATTAACTAAATCGTTACGTCCATTGCCGGAGAAATTCCATGGTTTATCTGATGTTGAAACGAAATATCGTCAACGTTACGTTGATTTGATCATCAATGAAGATACCCGTAATACCTTTAAAATTCGTTCAAAAATAGTTGATGGTATTCGTAAGTTTTTAACTGACCGTGATTTCATGGAAGTTGAAACGCCAATGCTCCAAACTATTCCAGGTGGTGCATCAGCTAAGCCTTTCGAAACCTTTCATAATGCCTTAGACATTCAAATGTATATGCGTATAGCACCAGAGCTTTACTTGAAGCGCTTGGTGGTTGGTGGTTTTGAGAAAGTTTTTGAAATTAATCGTAACTTCCGTAACGAAGGTTTATCAACACGTCATAATCCAGAGTTCACTATGATTGAATTCTACCAAGCCTATGCTGATTATCATGATTTAATGAACCTTACTGAAGATATGCTACGTACTTTAGCAGAAGATGTTATGGGCTCAGCAATTATTCGTAACACAGTTAAAAATTCTGATGGTGAAGTAGTAGAAGAGAAGTTTTATGACTTTGGCCAGAAATTTACGCGTTTATCTATGGTTGATGCGATATTAAAGTACTCAACTGATTTAGATGAAAATGTTTTACGTAATCCAGAAGCAAACTTTGACGCGCTTAAAGCGATGGCAAAAGCTGTTGGCGTAAAAGAAACTGATGCGTCTAAAGTCTGGGGTGCAGGTAAATATATTTGTGAAATTTTTGAAGAAGTTGCCGAGCATATGCTTGATCAACCAACCTTTATTACCGAATACCCATGGGAAGTTTCACCATTAGCTCGTCGCAATGATGACAATCCATTTATTACCGATCGCTTTGAATTTTTCGTCGGCGGTCGAGAACTAGCTAATGGCTTCTCAGAGCTTAATGATGCTGAAGACCAAGCGGAACGCTTCCAAAATCAAGTTGCAGGTAAAGATGCGGGTGATGACGAAGCAATGCATTATGATGCTGACTATATTCAAGCACTTGAGTATGGTTTACCACCAACAGCAGGTGAAGGTATTGGTATTGATAGATTGGTCATGCTATTCACTGATTCACCAACCATTAAAGATGTTATTTTATTCCCGCATATGCGTCCACTTGCTGAATAAAAATAAACAGAGTAGTTGTTGCTCAAGCAGATAATGAAAAAAGCACCTAAGGGTGCTTTTTTTATAGGCTTGATATAACGTAAATACCGAGCCTATTTAAATAGAATCTGAGTAACTATATCCATATAACGAGTCATTAGGTTAGATATCGGTCAGGCCCCAAAAGAAAGCCACAATAGCTGTTAAGATGATTAAGTTGAAATAAATTATGCCGATAACGGAAAATTTTACTAAGGTCAACAGATAGCCTTGTTGATAAACACGCTTTTGTATAAGCAATAAATAACATGGTAACCAAACGAGTAATAACATGGCTAGATAGCCTAATCCGTTAGCGACATTAGGCATTAAGGTGATTAAGTGCTCTTGGCCGTATTCGAGAATGTTGACTAAAAAAATGATTAAGAAAATAAAACTGTGGCTATGTAGTGCTACGGTAAGGTGCTCAAGATATAAACGATTAGCAAAGAGATAAAATATCTTAAGAATCAGGGCGAAAAGAGGTAATAAAATAAACATTAATTGCGGTAGCTTGCTAATTGATTGCTTTATTAACGGTCTAGCATCAGAGTTTAGTGCCTGTAGGCCCTTTTTTTCTAATGTTGCTATTTTAGTGTTTAAACGTTTATTATTTTCATCAGATAAAAAGTCAAAGGTTAGTGAGCCGTCATCGTTATTGGCAATGGAGAAATTTCTTACTTCGTTTGAAGCGGTTTTATCTATTTTTATTTGTGCTAATTTCTCCTTCAAGTCACGCAATTTTTGCTGACTTTTATCTGATATCGGCTCTTCATTATTAATAATACTAAATTCGTATTCGACAATTTCTTTAGTTAATTCAGATGCTTTTGATGCGCTGCTTAGCGATAAATCTGCTTGATATTGTTTATATTGCTTAATTTTTTCTAGCTGTAACTTTTTTTTGATTAGTGATAAATCGTTAAGTGAATGCTCAAGCTGCCCAATATATTGAGTGACTTGTTCTAAAGGCGCAGCCATTCTTTGCTCATGTACAAGCTGATCTTTACCGTCAACGGCGAAAAAATTAAGTGAAATGAAGAAAATAATACTGATGAATAAATAAAGCCGCAGTGGTGGTACGTAATGAACACGCCTACCTTGGATATATTCTTGAGTTAAAAATCCTGGTTTTAATAGTAAAGGCTTTAATGTTCTAGATGCACGAGAGTCAAAACTAAAGATATCATCGAGCAAGTGCAACAGCACGCTCCAAAAATACTTTATAGTTGACTCAATTGATTGACCACATTGACTACAGTAAGAGCCACTTACTTTCGCGTGGCAATTTTCACATATGACAGCGTCAGTTTTATTATCGGCTATTAATAATGCAACGCCGTTGTTATTTTTATCGTCAAGCATAATATTTGCAGTAAATAAAACAGTTACTTAGCATAATAGCATTGATTTTTTTTGGCGCAAATTGAATTTTGATGCCTATTTTTGCTAAAAATTACAGTAATTTGAAAGAATGTAAATAAAAATTGCTTTTATTTACAATTAATCGTTAATATTTTCTATATCTATAGTGCTGTATTGATAATGTTCTGTTAAATTTAGAGGGTTACTGATCAAAGCAAGCCAAATAGCAGGAGAATTATAATGGCATTTGAAGTTACCTTCGAGTTGAAAGAGTCAGATTTAGAGCATTTTCGTAATGTGATGAGAGAATCAAAGTCGGGCGCCAAAAGTTTAAGTGAAGCAGAAATTTTAGCAAACGCAAAAAGTCTTAGCCAAGATGTTAAAGGCGATGTGCCAGTATTTGTCAGCGAAAGAATTCAAAAGTTAGAAACTTTAGTGGCAATGATTGAAGATTCTGAATGGAACATACCTGAAGAAGAACGTGCAGACGTGTTAAGTGCGCTAGCGTATTTTAGTGATCCAGAAGATTTAGTACCTGATCATATTCCGGTGTTAGGTTTTTTAGACGATGCTATTATGATTGAGTTGGTTGCTGAAGAACTTAAAGATGACATTGAAGCCTTTCTTGAGTTTTGTGCTTATCGTACTCGTGAAGAAAACCGTAAGGGTGATGTTGCGGTTACTCGTGATGAGTGGTTGGACGCAAAGCGCAGAGAGTTACATAGTCGAATGAGAAATCGCCGCTCAAGTCGAAGTGGTCGTTCAGGATTTCGTTCAATTTTCTAATTGATAATTTCCCTGTTAGCTTTAGCTAATATTAGATATTTAAAAAAGCCACTGTTGTGGCTTTTTTATCTTTGGCAATAAAGTTTTGCTATCAAGACATCAGGAAAAATCTGCCAGACTCCAACATTCGTTAATTTGTCAGGAACAGCATGAGAACAAAGAATGCGATAATAGTGCCATTAAAGGCGAATATATAAGCAAATCCTTTCAAGCCTTGCTTGATGGTATAGTTGTTATTTTTTAAATACCAATACCAAATAGCGCACATAATTATTGGTACGAGGAAAAATAGTCGGATCATGTTTATACTGTCTCCTGAGTTATTTGCTTAGCGGGTTCTCGCCAAGGTGCGACCTTAAATAACATTAACATACCAGGTATAGCTAATACCGTGCATAAAAAGTAAAAATTAGTCCAGCCTACTTGCTCGACAATAACACCAGTGGTGGCATTAGCAAAGGTTCGTGGTAGTGCGGTTAACGCAGTGAACAACGCAAATTGTGTTGCTGCAAAGGCTGGATTAGTTGTTCTAGCGATAAAAGCGGTGAAAGCGGCAGTGCCAAGACCAACACCTAAATATTCAAAGCCCATCGCCATGGCTAAAGCGTAGGTGTTGTGACCAATTTCTGCTAAGGCAGCAAAGCCTAATATACTGATTATTTGAACAACGCCAAATAGCCATAAAGCACGATTAATACTTAGTTTAATCATGACGATACCACCAATGGCCAAGCCTATGGTCATTGCGATCAGTGAGGCAGTTTTAGCTACCACACCTATTTCGGTTTTTGTAAACCCAAGGTCAATAAAAAAGGGGGTTTGCAAAGCGGTTGCCATACTATCACCGAGTTTATAGAGAAATAAAAATGCCAGTATTTGCAGTGCGGCTTTAGTGCCTTTCCTACTGATAAAGTCTTTGAATGGTAAGACAATAGCATCCTGTAAGGTTTTTGGTGCTTGCGGTGCATTTTTCAGCTCTTTGATGGATAGACTCAAGAAAATACCTACCAACATAAAACTGGCAACAATAATAAATACCGATTGCCAGCTAATATGATCAGCTAGAATAAAGGCTAAAGAGCCGGGTACTAAGCCTGCAAGTCGATAAGCTTGTACATGAATTGAGTTACCTAAGCCAAGTTCGTGCTCTGGCAGTAATTCACGACGATAAGCATCAAGTACAATATCTTGACTGGCACTAAAAAATGCTACAGCGGCAGCTAAGTAGGCAACACTCCAAATATTCATCACCGGATCAACAAAGCCAAAAGCAGCGATCGAAAACAGTAGTAGCACTTGAGTGAGCAGCATCCAACTGCGTCGGCGACCGAGTACAGGCAAAGAATAGCGGTCCATCAGGGGCGACCAAATGAACTTCCATACATAAGGAATACCAATCAGTGAGAATAAGCCAATCTCGGCTAAGCTGACGCCTTCTGAGCGTAACCAACCGGGCACTAATTGATAAAGGATAAATAAAGGCAGGCCAGAACTAAAACCGGTAAAAATACAAATTAGCATGCGGCGATTAAATATTGCTTGCTTAAAGGTTGGTGATGGCATTGCTCAAAGCCTAATGAATACGAGAGGATAATGTTGTTAGGCTATCAAAATGTATTAGTAAACAGAAGTTTAATCTGTTCTAACTGGAAATTAGTTAGCTGATGTAACCCGCATTAAACCGGTATTATTGCCAAGGTGTTATGGGTTTTACGGTAATGGTCGCCAGCCAACGCAGTCAATAGGGTAGCCGCCAACACCAGAGAAAAACTCTAAACAAGTTGATATTTCACTTTTGAAATATAAATCGCTGTCAAACTTTTTTGAGCTATGTAAACTCAGCTCATGCATTATATGCCAAAATACACGTTCTCTAGCACTGCTTGGAGTTTCATCACTGACATTAAGTAAGGTCCATTCAGACATGGTGTGCTCTACAAATAGATCAAGTTCGGTGTAGTGGAGTGTGTGATTAATCACCGCATTAATATAAACCCGAATTTGAGTGATTTTCTCATTAATAAAATGCTCAATCGCCATGATATTCCTTGTTTGCCAATATCCTGCTTCAAGTGTTTAGCTAAGTCGAAATATCCGTATAAACCGCCTAGTGATGTCATTTACTTTGTTTAGTTATCGACGATAAACTGCAAATTGTCAAAATTAAAATTGTAACCAAAGTGTAATGTAAGGCTCTTGGTTGCTGGAAATATAGGTGTTTTTTCAATTCAACCCAAGAGGCTATGGCTAATTTTCAATATAACATCGTTGGAAATTGTTAAAGTAGATAACTACAACGGACATTTTTCGCCTTGTTACCTCAAAATTAGCTAATAGTAGAAACTAAAATGAAAGATCAACAGCTCCTAAGGTATTGCAAAACTATATAAATTTTTTGTTTGCACATCCATCCTCGTTAAACTGCTTTTTAAACTTAATTGGCAATAGATAAAATGCTGAGTAATACCAATTTTACTAAGTTTCTTCCCACTCAGTGAACAAACTTAATAGATTTGGTATAAAGCTATCTGTGTTGGATTTGTGAATAATAGGTGTTTGTAGAGTAAGATAATCTTGCAACAGTTTTACTGTAAATTTAATCAACATTAGCGAGCAGCATTGAGCATACTACTTTAGCTTTAGTGATTTAGAAACATTGGCTCATTAACTCAATTGTTAAGAGACGTTTATTTTTTATGGGATGTTTAGTAAAAAATGTCAGCTCTATAAGCTGAAATTAAAGGGCTCAACATTATGAAGTTAAGCCCAAGTCATTAAAAATGATGATTATCTATGGTTTTATATTGCAGGTAATAAACTGGCTTTAATCAGCATAATAGGCTCGATAGGTACATCTTCCCAAGCCATCTCTTCATTATAATCGGTTTTTACTAATGCCATCGCGTCGATGACTTCTTGGCCTTCAATAACACTACCGAAGACAGCATAGCCCCAACGTCTGCCAGGGTCTAAATTGGTGTTGTCGGCGACATTGAAAAAGAACTGTCTATTCGCGGTGTGAGGGCGGTTTTCTTTCGCCATTGCGATAGTGCCACTCTCATTCTTCAAACCGTTGCCTGATTCGTTAATAATATCTTCACTAACTTTTTTTAGTACAAAATCTTGGCTGTAACCGCCTCCTTGTACAATAAATTCGGCAACAACACGATGAAAAATAGTATTATTGTATTCGCCAGTAACGACGTAAGTTAAAAAGTTATCAACGGTTATTGGCGCACGCACTCTATCAAGCTCAACAATAATAATTCCCATTGACGTTTCTAACTTAACCTGTGGGAATAAATTATCAGGATCAATCGCTAAATTTTTTGCACTACAAGTTAATGAAAGTAATAATAATATAACTGAAAAAATTCTCATTGTGGTTATCTCAAAATTAATGCTCTAGTGATTATTTATTTAACAAACTCTTGTATTTCTTGATTTCGGACTATCTGTGTTAATAGTTTTGCTAGTTGCTGATTAAAGTCTCGTTCTAGTACGGCAATATCAGCTTTTAATGGTCCGTTACTTTTGCCGATTATTTTAAATGATTTTGTTAACGTGCCGCTGGCATTGTTGATAACAACACGAAAGTCCATTTGATTATTGGCACTATATTTCAATAGTTCTTGCTGAACATTAATTAAAGCATTATCAATGATTACTTCAATTTTATTTGCTGCCAATGACGTTACTTGTAAACCGTTAGCTTTTAACGCTGACGTCAGTGATTGTTCGACAATATCCACTATGGGCTGTTGAGAAGAATATAACTGTGCTGGCTCATCAAGGCGGAGAATTTGTACAATGTGGTTTGAGCGACGTAAGTCGGTAAAACGTAATTGCACCTGTTTTTGTTGGTAAACATCACTGATACCGGTACTGAGCTCAGGACTAACAATGACATGTTTAATTGCTGTGCTACAGGCAAGCAGAAATACTGTAGTTGAACTGAAAAGTAAGAACTTAATTATTGATGATTTCATATGATACTCTTAAAGTAAATTAACGTTTTATAGCTGAAATGGTGACAAACTTGTCATTACTCGCGACAAGTTTTTCATTGCCAAAAATGCGTTTTAATTTTATATGATAGCCAAGCTGACGATTACCAATAATGCGCAACTCGCCCCCTTTTTTCAAGACTCTATGGCTGTCTTTAAACATCTGCCAAGCGATATGATCTGTGGTGGCGGTTTGTTGATGAAATGGTGGATTGCATAAAATAACATCGACGCTACCGCCCTCAACACTGGTTAAACAGTCATTTATTTGAAACTGACATTGCTCAAGGGTTGAGGGTAAGTTTTTCGTCAGGTTTAGTTTGGCTGATGCAATTGCCATGTAAGATTCATCAATAAAGAGCATATTTGCAGTCGGCTGTTTTGATAATACTTGTAAGCCAATGACGCCATTACCACAACCAAGATCAATAACTTGAGCACCTGCTGCAACGTCAGGCAGGTTTTGCATAAAATAGCGCGCACCAATATCAAGCTTTTCTCTGGCGTAAACGTTGGTGTGATTATTAATGGTAAACTCTGTGTTCTCTAATGGCCATGAGCTAAGAGAAGAGGCCAATAACGCTTTTTCATTATCTAATTGACTAAACACTAAACGCGCTTTCTTTACCGCTAGTGAAGTTTTGGTCGTGCCTAAATAATTTTCAAATAGCTTCAGTGTTGAACTATGAATTTCTTTTGCGCGATCAGCGGCAATGAATATTACTTCTTGGGAGAGTTGCTGCTTAATTTGACTTAATTGATAACATAACAATGTTTTGCTTTTAGGAATTTTGAACAACACGATACTGATGTCTGAAGGCAAATCGTCTAAGCTTGTTAGTAAGGTTAGGTTTTCATTTGATATGCCATTTTGCTGAAAATTATACTCAATACCTTGGTGGCTTAAAAATGAGTCGTTAACGCAATAAAGTTGATGTTGAGCTAAGTTGCAGCTTAAAGCGCCAAAACTATCATTAAATATTAAGATTTTATGTTTAGCGGATGTTAACTGCTCTTGTTCTAAGTAATTCAGCAGATATTCATCTGCGGCATCCCAAGCCTGTAAACTACGGTTCACTTGTCCGGTTGGGAATCGATCGAGGAAAAGGTTTTTGTCATTGATTATAAAAGGGCTGATCATAGCGATAAATACTTAGTTGGCGTGGCTGATATTGTGACAAAGTTTATCATTGTGGGCCAGTTAATTGCAGGTTTTATCGAGATAATGCGATTAAAACAGAGCGAGTGAGTGGCAAAGTGATGAATAAGGAGCTTATTGGTTTGAAAATACTTTTACCTGACGCTGATATTACTTATATTGAAAATTTTTATGCTAAAGATGAAGTATACAAACTTTTTCATCAGTTAGCGCAAACAGTAGCTTGGCGACAGGATGATATTCGAATGTTTGGTAACATCATGAAAATACCTCGGCTGCAAGCTTGGTATGGTGATCATAACTTACATTATCGTTATTCAAATATGACCTTGATAGCTAAGCCATGGACAGCGAGTTTATTATCCTTAAAAGCAAAGGTTAGTGATTATTGCCAGCATAACTTTAATGCGGTGTTAGCGAATATGTATCGTAACCAACATGATAGTGTTGGCTGGTATAGTGATAATGAGCCTGAGCTAGGTAAAATGCCGGTAATCGCCTCATTATCTTTTGGTGCAAAGCGTGACTTTCAGTTAAAGCATATTAAAACTCAAGAGAAAAAAACCTTATTCTTGATTCAGATAGTTTGCTGATCATGCAAGGCGAGACACAAAACTACTGGCAACACTGTGTACCAAAAAGAACTCGAATAATAATGCCGCGGATTAACTTAACTTTTCGAAAGATAACGCGCTAAAGTCACTTTTTTAGCCATAATTAGAAGATAAAAATATTAAAAATAACGCTGTCAGCCGTCTAGATAGATGGCATAATTACTGGCAACGACTAAAATTAAAGATGATCTATAACTCGATCAATCTTAGGGAAAATAATATGACAATAGAAGCTGTTATCGAAGAAAAATTACTGTCTGCTTTCTCACCACTTCACCTCGACGTAATAAATGAAAGTCATCAACATAATGTTGCACCGGGCAGTGAATCGCATTTTAAAGTTATTATCGTTTCGCAAGACTTTGAAGGTGAACGCTTAATTAAGCGCCACCGTGCAATTAATGCCCTATTAGCGACAGAGCTTGCTGATAGTATTCACGCCTTAGCGCTACATACCTATACTGAAAAGGAATGGAAAACTTATTATGCTGAGAATACGCCGCTTTCACCTAAGTGTTTAGGTGGCAGTAAAAAAATAAGCTAAATTATTCCCACACCCTTGGGAAGCCATCCGTTATTTCACTTCAGCCGTTAGTTTGATGACTGAAGTGATAAATACGTCAATTTTTACATAATACAATATTCATAAAAATGCGTGTTGAAAAACATTAAGCTAAGAGCTCAGTTTTGATTAAATAAAAGCTGTTAGAACTTTTACGGATAGTAATAAATAATAGAAATGTTAACTTTTATGGTAAAGGTAAGAGATTAATTTTGCAAAAAACTGACTAAAACCGGTAATATTTTATAAATATTAACCAATACTGTCGGATATTGTTACTGGTCGCACCTCATAAAAGGTAAAGCAAGAGTAAACTAGTCGGCAAAATTATATGCAGACTTTATATTTAAACAGTAAATTTAAGCTTGATTAATTTTAATTAAGTATTTTTAAACTCAAATTGTTGCTTTACATAATCTGTTACTACGATACGGTTATTGAGTGTTGCTAGTTATCATTATTACAGAGTGACGTTAAGAAGGTATAGTTATGGTTATTAAGCCAAAAATTCGTGGTTTTATTTGTACAAATGCTCACCCTGCCGGTTGTGCTGCACATGTTAATGAGCAAATTGCTTACGTTAAAAGTCAGCCTCAAGCGAGTACTAAACCAAAAAATGTTCTGGTTATTGGTGCTTCGACAGGGTATGGCTTGTCATCTCGAATTACTGCCGCTTTTGGTAATGAAGCTAAAACATTGGGTATTTTCTTTGAAAAGCCGCCTACGGAAAAGAAAACCGCCTCAGCGGGTTGGTACAACACAGCAGCCTTTCAAGCGGCGGCAGAAGAAGCCGGTTTATGGTCAAAAAATATCAATGGCGATGCTTTTTCTCATGAAATTAAAGCTAAAGCGATTGAAACGATTAAAGCTGAGTTAGGTGAAATTGACCTGATTGTTTATAGCTTAGCCTCACCACGCCGTACAGATCCTGACACCGGTGAGATCTATTCTTCAACACTAAAACCTATTGGTGAAAGTGTTACCACGAAAAATTTAAATACCTCTAAACGTATTATTGACTCAGTGTCAGTGGAAGCGGCTTCAGAAGAAGAAATACAAGGTACCATAGATGTTATGGGTGGCGCTGACTGGGAGCTTTGGATTAAAGCACTTAGTGATGCAGGTGTATTAGCTAAGGGTTTCAAAACTGTAGCTTATACCTATATTGGCAAAGAATTAACTTGGCCTATCTACGGACATGCAACCATTGGTCGCGCGAAAGAAGACTTAGATCGTGCTTCAACGGCCATCAAAACTTCAACCGCTGATATTAAAGGTGAAGCTTATGTTACCTCACTTAATGCGGTAGTAACGCAAGCCAGTTCAGCCATTCCAATTATGCCGTTATATATTTCAGCGATGTTTAAAGTGATGAAGGCTGATGGAACTTACGAAGGCTGTATTGAACAAATTCAAGGCTTATTCAGAGATAATATCTACGGTGAAAACCCAGTTATTGATGAAGCAGGACGCTTGCGTCAAAACAATAAAGAGCTTGAAGATAGTGTGCAAAAACGTGTTACGGATATCTGGAATACGGTCGATAGCGATACGATTGATCAACTTACCGATTACGTTGGCTACCATCAAGAATTTTTAAAATTATTCGGCTTTAGCGTTGCAGGTGTTGACTATGAGTCAGACATTAGCCCTGAAATTGTGATCAATAACTTACTTTAATATGCTACAGGTATTAGCTTAATCTTATGATAATCACTGCTCATTACAGAGACATTGATTGACAGATATTATTAAAAAAACCGACCAATCGTCGGTTTTTTTAATATTCAAAGTACGTTATATAGACGGTTAATTAACCTCAGCTCGGGATAAGAATTAATTAAATTGAACTAAGTGCCCGTTCCACGATCCGATCTTTCGACCAAGAAAAAACAGAAAGATAATAAGGAACGGGCATGAATAAACTAGTTGAAATATTCTGTGATGTCGATGATTTTTGTCGCGTATTTATCCCACAATGGGAGAAACAATTAATTGCTGATGGAAGTATCAAGCGAAATCGTCCATGCCGTATGGCTATGAGTGAGATAATCACTATATTAATTGCTTTTCATACATCAAATCATCGCGACTTTAAAAATTATTATAAAGGTTATATTGCTAAGTTTTATCGTTCACATTTCCCTAGCTTATTGAGCTACACTCGATTTTTAGAAGTGATGCCTAAAGCGGTCGTTCCACTTTCTAGCTACTTTTCAATACTTAAAGGTGAGTCTACAGGTATTGAGTTTATTGACTCTACAAGCATAAAAGTATGCCATAACTTAAGAATTCCTAGACATAAAACATTTGACGGTATAGCCGAACGGGGCAAAGGAACAATGGGTTGGTTTTATGGGTTCAAACTACATTTAGTCACTAACTTTAGAGGTGAAATAGTTGAGGCTAAATTAACTACTGGCAATGTTCACGACACAAAGCCCGTATTAGCCTTAGCTAAAAACTTAAAAGGGAAGTTATATGCAGATAAAGGCTATATAAGCAAAAAAATTAACAGTTGGTTTGAAGGAAAAAGGAGTTGATTTGATAACAACCGTGCGCCGTAATATGAAAGCCAAAGCTATGTCGTTATGGGATAGAGCAATGTTATCTAGACGGTTTATTATTGAAACGATAAATGATCAATTGAAGAATATATCTCAAATAGAGCATTCGCGTCATCGTAGCCCTAATAGTTTTATGTTGAATTTACTGGCAGGTTTAGTGGCTTATTGCCTTAAAGAAAATAAGCCAACCCTTAATATTAGTGACGTAGAGAAGAATGCTATGGTTAGGGCTTAACCCGATCTGAGGTTAATTAATTTTATGAGCTTGGTACGCGAAAGAAAAATCGCCAAAACTTTATGATTTTCTCTACTGAATAGTAGAAAGTTTTGCTATAAAAGAAAATTTTTCGCTATTATTGCCTGAAATAAAGATTATTCGACTAAATTGTTATTTATTGTCGCGCTATAGATAGAATCAAAATATCGTTTTGTGCTAGAATCGCGCCAGAAATTTTAACTAGAGCCGGTGAACCTTAATTTATCAAAGGTAAATTAAGACTTTGCTGAAATACACTGAAATCGATGCTTATGTTAGTTAACTACTTCAATTACTGTGATTTATGGCAAAAATTGAAGTAGTTAAATAACTAGAAAATTGATTTTGATTACTCCCATCAAAAGTAGTGCAAGTGTTTATGATTACAATAAAAAAAGGTCTGGATGTTCCTGTAGTAGGTGCCCCCCAGCAGGTAATCCATGATGGTCCGTCCATCAAAACTGTTGCAACATTAGGTGAAGAGTTTGTGGGTATGCGCCCAACCATGTTTGTTAAGGTTGGAGATAGCGTTAAAAAAGGTCAGGCACTTTTTGAAGATAAAAAGAATCCTGGCGTTAAATTCACAGCTCAAGCTTCAGGTGTTGTTAAAGAAATTAATCGTGGTGAACAACGCGTATTGCAATCGGTCGTCATCGAAGTTGATGGTAACGAGCAAGAAACGTTTACTCGCTATGCTCCTCAAGAACTTAATGCCATTGCGCGTGAAGATGTTGTTGCAAACCTGGTTAATTCAGGTTTGTGGACGGCGTTACGTACACGTCCATTTAGCAAAGTTCCAGCGATAGCATCTACGCCAATGGCGATATTCGTCAGTGCTATGGATACTAATCCTTTAGCTGCTGACCCTGCTGTTATTATTGCTGAACAAAGTGAAGCCTTTATTAACGGCTTAACAATTCTAGCGCGCTTAACTGGCGGTGAAGTTTTTGTTAGCAAAGCACCAGGAAGTGATATTGCGGTTAATTCATCTACTAAGGTAAATGAATTTGCTGGTAAGCATCCTGCTGGTTTAGTTGGTACGCATATGCATTTCTTGAAGCCTGTTAGTGCTGATAAGGTTGCATGGCACGCTGGCTATCAAGACGTTATCGCCATGGGTAAGTTATTTACTACCGGTGAGTTAGATAACAATCGTGTTATTTCTTTAGCAGGTCCGGCGGCGAAAAGCCCTCGTTTAATTCGTACTGTTTTAGGCGCAAATGCTAGCGAAATTACGGCGAATGAAAAACTTGATGGTGAGTTACGTGTTGTTTCTGGGTCTTTATTATTAGGCTCAGAGGCTTCCGGTGTTCATGGTTACTTAGGTCGCTATCACACGCAATTGTCTCTGATCCTTGAAGGCAGAGAAAAAGAATTTATTGGCTATATGTACCCAGGCCCGAATAAATTCTCGGTTACACGTGCGTATATGTCACATTTCTTCCCGAAGAAGTTGTTCAATATGACGACAACAACTAATGGTAGTGCTCGCGCTATGGTGCCTATTGGTAACTTTGAACGTGTGATGCCGTTAGATATTTTGCCAACAATGTTATTGCGTGATTTATGTGCCGGTGATACCGACAGTGCGCAACAGCTTGGTGCCTTAGAGCTTGATGAAGAAGATTTAGCCTTATGTACGTTTGTTTGCCCAGGCAAAACAGACTACGGCGTGATCCTTCGTGATTGCCTAACCACAATTGAGAAGGAAGGTTAGTCATGGGCTTGAAAAAGTTTTTTGAAGATATTGAACCGCAATTTGAAAAAGGCGGTAAATTTGAAACTTGGTATGCGCTTTATGAAGCGGTAGCTACGGGTTTATTTACCCCCGGCCAAGTAAACCAAGGTCGCACGCATGTGCGTGACAGCATTGATCTAAAGCGTATCATGATCACAGTATGGCTAGCGGTATTTCCTGCCATGTTCTGGGGTATGTACAATATAGGTTTTCAAGCGACTGACGCATTAGCGGCAGGTTTTGCTTTACCTGATACCTGGCAAGTAGGTTTATTTGAAATGTTGGGCGGTAGCTTATCGGCAGAATCTGGTTGGTTCAGTATGATGCTTTACGGCGCAATGTTCTTCTTACCTATTTATGCAACAGTATTTATTGTTGGTGGTTTTTGGGAAGTACTGTTTGCGACTGTTCGTAAACATGAAGTTAACGAAGGTTTCTTTGTTAGTTCAATTCTTTTTGCCTTAATCCTTCCTGCAACCATTCCGTTATGGCAGGCCGCTATTGGTATTACTTTTGGTGTTGTAGTTGCTAAAGAAGTATTCGGTGGTACAGGTAAAAACTTCTTAAATCCTGCATTAGCGGGTCGTGCGTTTTTATTCTTTGCCTATCCGACTGAAATCTCAGGTGATGCTGTTTGGGTTGCTGCTGATGGTTTCTCTGGTGCAACGGCATTAAGTGCTGCCAATCAAGGCTTAAACGATTATACGATGAGTGCTGACTGGTGGAATGCTTTTTGGGGTTATATTCCTGGCTCTGTTGGTGAAGTTTCAACAGCAATGATTTTACTTGGTGGTGCCTACATCCTTTATAAAGGTATTGCTTCATGGCGTATCGTATTAGGTGTTTTTGCTGGTATGGTTATTACCGCCATGCTATTTAATGCTATTGGCAGTGACACGAACGCTATGTTCGCTATGCCTTGGTATTGGCACTTAGTAACCGGTGGTTTTGCCTTTGGTATGATGTTTATGGCAACAGATCCCGTGTCGGCGTCATTTACTAATACCGGTAAATACTGGTTCGGTGCGCTTGTTGGTGTCATGGTAGTTTTAGTACGTGTTGTTAACCCAGCATTCCCTGAAGGCATGATGTTAGCTATTTTATTCGCTAATTTATTTGCGCCTCTTTTCGACTACTTTGTCGTGCAAGGGAACATCAAACGGAGGCTTGCTCGCAATGTCTAGTAATAAAGAAACGTTTGGCAAAACAGTTGGTTTTGTATTTATTGTTTGTTTAGTTTGTGCTGCACTAGTGTCTGTTTCTGCGGTTGGTTTAAAACCTCTCCAAACAGCAAACAAGTTGCTTGATAAGCAAACTAAAATTCTTGAAACTGCGGGTCTTTTAGAACTTGCAGGCAATGATATCGTTGCTACTTATGAAAAATTTGTTGATGCTAAAATGATTGATCTTGCAACCGGTAAAGTGGTTGAAGGTGATGTTGTTGCTTTTGAAGAGCGTGCTGATGCGCGTGATAAAGCTAAAAGCTCAAAGCCTGAAAATGATATCGCTGGTTTAAATCGCCAAGCTAATAGAGCGGTGGTTTATTTAGTGAAGGATGAGCAAGATAACGTATCAACTATTGTATTACCTATTGTTGGCTCTGGTCTTTGGGATCTAATGTATGGTTTTATCGGTCTAGAAGCTGATATGAATACCGTGAAAAGCGTTATTTACTCTGATCTTAAGGAAACCCCTGGCTTAGGTGCGGAAGTACTTAATCCTCGATGGAAAGCTTTATGGCCAGGTAAAAAAATGTTTGACGAGCAAGGCAACGTCGCCATTAGAATTGTTAAAGGTGGTGCTAAAGCCGGTGATATTCACGGCGTAGACGCTTTATCTGGTGCAACATTAACCAGTAATGGTGTTGAGCGTACGCTACGATTTTGGTTAGGTGAAGAAGGTTACGGCCCATTTATTACTAACTATCGTGCTGGAGGACTGAACTAATGTCTACCGATACTAAAAAGGTTCTATTTGGACCTATTGTTGATAATAACCCTATTGCTTTACAAGTGCTTGGTGTTTGTTCTGCGCTTGCAGTAACAAGTTCACTTGCTAACGCTTTGGTTATGACCGTTGCCGTTATGTTAGTAACCGGCTTTTCGAATCTGTTTATTTCACTTATTCGTAATCAAATCCCATCAAGTGTACGTATTATTGTGCAAATGGCGATCATCGCTTCTTTGGTAATTGTAGTTGACCAAGTGCTAAAAGCATTTTCTTACCAACTATCAAAAGAGTTATCAGTATTCATCGGACTGATCATTACTAACTGTATTGTTATGGGCCGTGCTGAAGCTTTTGCCATGAAAGAAAAGCCAGGCGTTAGCTTTTTAGATGGTATTGGTAATGGCTTAGGCTACGGTGCTGTGTTAATGATTGTTGCTTTTTTCCGTGAACTATTTGGCTTTGGTACATTGTTTGGTGCTGAAATATTTACTTTAGTGCAAAACGGCGGTTGGTATCAAGGTAACGGCTTGTTAGTTTTACCTTTTAGCTCATTCTTCATTATCGGTTTGATCATCTGGGCACTGCGCCAGTACAAACCAGAACAAGTAGAGAAGGACTAAGCAATCATGGAACATTATTTAAGTTTGTTTGTTAAGACCATATTTATTGAAAATATGGCATTAACCTTTTTTCTTGGTATGTGTACATTCTTAGCGGTTTCTAAGAAAGTGAGCACAGCGATAGGTCTAGGTGTTGCGGTTGTTGTGGTATTGGGTATTGCGGTACCGGCTAACCAAATTATTTATCAAGCGGTTTTAGCGCCAGGTGCGTTAGATAACTTGATGGGTGTCACCGATCCAGCTAACTCTATTGATTTAAGCTTCTTGTCTTTCATTACCTTTATTGGTGTGATTGCGGCATTAGTACAAATTCTTGAAATGGTATTAGATAAATACTTCCCGGCTTTATATCAAGCGCTTGGTATTTTCTTACCGCTGATCACAGTTAACTGTGCCATCTTCGGTGGCGTTTCATTTATGGTTGCGAAAAACTTAACTCTTGGCGAAAGTGTTGTTTACGGCATTGGCTCAGGTATAGGTTGGATGTTAGCCATTGTATTGATGGCGGGTATTCGTGAAAAGATGAAATACTCAGATGTACCTGATGGCTTAAAAGGCTTAGGTATTACGTTTATTACTGCAGGATTGATGGCATTTGGCTTTCTTTCTTTCGGTGGTATTTCACTTTAGGTTTATGTCGGTTTTAGCTGGTAGATACTTTTCATAAAGTCGCTCAGCTAAAACCCTTAAAGAAGATTAAAGGAAAAGTCGATGGAAATAATTATTCTCGGCGTATCGATGTTTACCGTGATAGTACTAGCATTAGTGATGGTGATTTTATTCGCCAAGTCTAAGTTAGTTTCTTCAGGTGACGTTACGATCAGCATCAATGGCGACCCAGAAAAAGCAGTAGTCACTGCTGCTGGCGGTAAGCTTTTAGGCGCCTTGGCTGACCAAGGTATTTTTATACCTTCAGCCTGTGGTGGCGGTGGTACTTGTGGCCAGTGTCGTGTAGAAATTCATTCAGGTGGTGGTGATATTTTACCAACTGAATCAGGTCATATAAACAAGCGTGAAGCAAAAGAAGGTTGTCGTTTAGCCTGTCAAGTAGCTGTTAAACAAGACATGGATATTGTACTTGAAGATGAAATCTTCGGTGTTCAACAATGGGAATGTGAAGTTATTTCTAACGATAACAAAGCAACCTTCATTAAAGAACTTAAATTACAAATCCCTAATGGCGAATCAGTACCTTTCCGTGCTGGTGGTTACATTCAAATTGAAGCTCCAGCTCATCACGTAAAATACAGCGATTTCGATATCGATGAACAGTATCGTGGCGATTGGAATCATTTTGGTTTCTTTGATGTAGAATCAAAAGTGGATACTGACACCTTGCGTGCATATTCAATGGCGAACTACCCAGAAGAAGAAGGCATTATCATGCTGAATGTTCGTATTGCTACGCCGCCTCCAGGACGTTTGCATTTACCAGCAGGTAAAATGTCGTCTTATATTTTCAGTTTAAAAGCGGGTGATAAAGTAACTATTTCAGGTCCCTTTGGTGAATTCTTCGCGAAAGAAACTGATAATGAAATGGTATTTATTGGTGGTGGTGCTGGTATGGCGCCGATGCGTTCACACATCTTTGATCAACTTAAGCGTTTAAAGTCAAAACGTAAAATGTCGTTCTGGTATGGTGCTCGTTCTAAACGTGAAATGTTCTATGAAGATGATTACAACGGCCTTGCTGCTGATAATGATAACTTTAATTGGCATGTTGCGTTATCTGATCCACAACCAGAAGATAACTGGGGCGGCATGACAGGTTTTATTCATAATGTACTTTATGAAAACTACTTGAAAGATCATGAAGCGCCAGAAGATTGTGAGTACTACATGTGTGGTCCCCCAATGATGAACGCTGCAGTTATTCATATGCTAAAAGATCTTGGTGTTGAAGATGAAAACATCATGTTAGATGATTTTGGTGGCTAATTAGCGCCAACGAATTCATTAAGTGAAAAGGCGGCCTTGGTCGCCTTTTTAATACCTCATTCTTATGGGCGTTGAAACATTTATCAAGCTAGATTTATTTAGTTAAGGCATACCAAGCTTAAGTGTATGTCTTAACTAAATAAATTTTATGAGGATATTGTTATGCAATATAGTTTTAATCAGAATAGACGCAAGTTGGTCGTTAAATTATTGGCGTTAACCGCTGTACTGTTAGTGCTTGGAGGTTGTTTTCCAAGTAACGATCTCGCTCGTCAAGAATATCTCATGCAAGGAAATACCATGGGCACGACTTATAATATTAAGGTCGTTGGTGAAAATATTGATAGCGTTAAATTGCAGCAAGGTATTGATGAAAAACTTAAACAGCTGAATCAAGAAATGTCGACTTATATTAATGATTCTGAATTGTCGACATTCAATCAGTCGAGCTCACTTGCGCCGGTAAGCGTTTCTCCAGGTTTGGCGCGAGTGCTTAAAGAAGCTATCCGTTTAGGCAAACTAAGTGAAGGGGCACTTGATGTTACTGTCGGACCTTTGGTTAATTTATGGGGCTTTGGCCCTGAATATCGCCCTGAGACAGTACCAAGTGATGAATTACTAGCGCAAACTAAGGCGCGTGTAGGTTTAGATAAACTGGTATTTGAACAGGGTATGTTGAGTAAAAGCATTCCAAATCTTTATGTTGATTTGTCTACTATTGCTAAAGGTTATGGTGTTGATTTAGTAGCAGAATTTATTGAAGCTAATGGTATCAATAACTACTTAGTCGAAATTGGTGGTGAAATGCGGCTGAAAGGCTTTAAACATACGGGTGAACTTTGGCATGTTGCTATCGAAAAGCCGTTAACTAATGAGCGTGCTGTTCATCAAATTATTATTCCAAAAGATAACGCTGTCGCCACATCGGGTGATTACAGGATTTACTTTGAAGCTGACGGCCAACGATTTTCGCATATCATAGACCCAAAAATTGGAAAGCCAATCAACCATAAACTGGTCTCAGTTACAGTAATACACCCGTCTTCAATGACAGCAGATGGTTTATCGACTGCCATGATGGTGATGGGAGAAGAGAAAGCGCTAGCGTTTGCCGAAGAAAATGATCTTGCTGTTTACATTATAGCGAAGACAGATCATGGCTTTGTTGAACAAAGCACGGTAAAATTCATGCAATACCTCAAGTAGGTTTGCACTTTTTTATATTAATGATTCAAAGCTTAGTTTTGCTGGCAAGTTTTGAGAAGTAATAAAATAGGTTTGTAATTATTATGGCTATATTTTTAATCACTTTAGGTTTTTTTCTCGTTATTGTTATGGCAATGGCAGTGGGGTATATTTTTCAAAAGAAAACCCTTGCTGGTAGCTGTGGTGGCCTAGCAAATGTGGGTATTGAAAAATCATGTAATTGCGATAATCCATGTGAAAAGCGTCAAGAACGTGAGCGCGTTGCAGCAATGGAAATTGGCAATATTAATGTGAAAAATATTTGATTTTATAACACCGGTAACGTTTAGTTATCGCTAAAAATTGTTCAATGTAGGCGTTATAGAATTAGGTATTAAAAAGGTGAGCATAGCTCGCCTTTATTATTTCTGGCAGATAATAATATCTATCTACTCATGGTTTGACCGGCTTAAGTTATGCGTTCAATAAGCCAATAACTTGCGATAATAGCAATAGCAACATTGAGCGTAAGTACCAACTTAGTTTGGTACCAATTCTTCGCCCTAAAAGGCAGCAAGCATATAAAAGCTAAAGCGATAACGGTCAATTGTCCTAGTTCAACACCTATGTTGAATGAAATTAAACTAAGTGCATACTGACTTTGTGGTAAGCCAACATCAGCTAACACTGAAGCAAAGCCTAAACCATGCAATAAACCAAAAGCAAATATTATTGGCATACGGCTATGACTTATTTTGTTATTTTTTGCCCGATATATATTTTCTAATCCGACATAGACGATAGATAGGGCAATAAGTGGCTCTACAATATTGCTAGGCAGCGATATTATGCCATAAATGCCTAACGCTAAGGTTATGGTGTGCGCTAAAGTAAATGCTGATATTTGCCAGATTAAGGTACTACGCCGTTTAGCAAAGAGAAAAAGCGCTAAGACAAATAGAATATGATCTAGCCCTCTAGGTAAAATATGCACAAAGCCTTGGTAAAGGTAATCGCTAGCAAGCGTTAATATCTTAGTGAGTGTATTACTTCTATCTTCTCGCTTGGTATTTACTGTACTGATTTGATAACGATTACTTAATGCTGCAGTGCTCAGTATCTCTTGCTCAGGTCGAACGACCTTGAGTATTACGTTACCTAATAGTGGTGAAAAACGAAGAGTAACCGTATTCATATTTTCAGGAATATTCCCCGTAGCCTGTAATTGTGCCTTATATTCAGATAAGTTGACTTGTTGAGACAAAATCCGTTTTAACTGCTGTAATTCTAAACCTTTAAAACTGCTGATACTCTGGGCAATGTTATCAAAGTAGATACTTGATTGCTGGCTGAGAATATTCTTAAGTTGTTCAAGGAGTTTTTTCTGCTCTAAAAAACTCTGTTGATTAAGTGCCTTTATTACTTTGTCATCATCGCCTGAAATATTTAAGTGTTTTTTTAGGATATGAATAAAGTCAACGGTCACGGTCAACTGGTAGTGTTCACCATTCTCTAATGATAAAGTTGCTTGATTAATATCATCAGTATGAGCAAAGCTAGCGTTTGAAAAAAGTATCGAGAAAAATAAAGTGATAAAAAAATAAAAACAGGACAGTGTGCGGGTATGCAAAATAAAAACCTTTCTAATGTTAAAAAATAGCGTTAAACAAGCGCATCTTCCCTAAAATTAAGCGAATTGTCTACTTAGAAGGCCGTTTTTATCTTCATTATAAAAATACTAATAACGCAGCATATCTGCTATTACCGCTTTTGATTATCAGTGTAACGAAGAACATTTTTTTTATATTATGATTTATCGCAAAAAGATTTAAAAATATAAGCGACAAGCTGATTTAGAGGATTATAATAGCGCGGATATTTTAGCATCGTTGACGGCTTATTTGGCGGTGAATGATTTAATATTACGGGCTAGCTATTCGCTCAGTGCTTATCACTGTTATAGCAAGAGTGAAATACAATAGTCTAATTAACATTTTAACTAACCCTAACTGTACCAATTTAAAAGCAATTTTACTTTTTGGTTAACGGTAATAATCAGAACAATTTATTGTTCATTAGGTACTTATGTTTAAAAAGATACTATTAATCCTGTTACTTTCCTGTCTTTCTTCTACTTCTTGGGCATCAGGTCCTGGCAGCATTGATTTAACCAATTCTATATTTGGTTTTACCGCACTGATTTTATTTTCAATTGCTTATTTGCTTGTTATTGGTGAAGACTTAATTCATTTAAGAAAATCTAAACCTGTGCTTGTTGCCGCCGGTGTTATTTGGTTGATTATTGGCTGGATATATACGCAAAATGGTATTCCATTAGAAGCTGAAGAGGCTTTTAATCATAACTTACTCGAATATGCACAATTATTATTATTTCTTCTGGTTGCTATGACATATATAAATGCCATGGAAGAACGAGGTATCTTTGATGGCTTGCGCTTATGGATGGTTTCTAAAGGCTTAAGTTTAAGAGCCTTGTTTTGGTTGACGGGTATTTTAGCCTTTGCTATTTCTTCATTTGCCAACAACTTAACAACCGCTATGTTGATGTGTGCAATTATTTTAAAAGTAGCATCTCAAGATAAAAAATTCATTAATATTGCTTGTATTAATATTGTTATTGCCGCCAATGCCGGTGGGGTATTTAGCCCTTTTGGCGATATCACCACCTTAATGATTTGGCAGTCAGGATTAGTTAAGTTTGAGCAATTTATTGTTTTATTTATTCCATCTCTAGTTAATTTCTTGGTGCCGGCCATTATTATGAGTTTTTTCATCTCAAATGAAAAATCGGCTCCAGTAGTAGATGAAAAATTCAAAATTAAAAGGGGAGCAAAACGTATTGTATTGCTCTTTATTCTTACTATCGCTACGGCAGTGTTATGTCACAGCCTAGTTAATATGCCGCCAGTACTAGGTATGATGATGGGACTTGGCTATTTGAAATTTTTAGGATTTTATTTACGGATGAGCTTACCTCGCTCTTTAGATAAAAAGCGGACACTGGCCGAAGCAGAAAACGATGAGGAAGAGTTGAAAAAACTTGGCAACATTATTCCTTTCGATATTTTTGATAAAATAGCGCGGGCTGAATGGGATACCTTGTTGTTTTTCTACGGCGTAGTAATGTGTGTGGGGGGGTTAGGCTTTATGGGCTATTTAAGCCTAGTTTCTGAGGCGTTATATAGTAATTGGAGCCCAACTTATGCCAATATTGCTGTTGGCGTGCTGTCGGCAATTGTCGATAATATTCCGGTGGTATTTGCTGTATTAAGTATGAATCCTGTTATGGATCTACAGCAATGGCTACTAGTAACGATGACCGCAGGTGTTGGTGGTAGTTTATTGTCAATTGGCTCAGCGGCAGGTGTTGCGTTAATGGGGCAAACAAAAGGTGTTTATTCATTTATGGGGCATCTGAAATGGAGTTGGGTTATTGTTTTAGGTTACGCGGCGAGTATCGGGGTACACTTTTTAATTAATGGCTAAACAGTTTCCTGGTTGACATTAACTGACGATAAAGCCTTTGCATACCTATTATTACAGTTAATAATAGGTAATTAACGTTCCAAGTCTTTAACAATAGCTCTCATTGGCGGCTGTTGTTTTTTCAGGAGAAGGCTTATTCAACTTAAAAATGCTTTAATCACTGTATAAGTTTTGTAATATAGTTGTTTTCTGTGAAACGCGAGTGACAAAGCGCGGAGTGTCTTTAAATTTAAATATAGAGCGATAAAAAATTTAAAAAGCTCAACTGTCTCTAATCTTGGCTGCTTTTCTATGCCGGCTCTTACTCTTTCTTTATCTTAGTACCTTGGGATTTATTACCGAATGCCTAACAAAGTATGGTAAGTCCACTGTATGCTTTATTGACGAAAATTTATAATATGATAAGATGGCTGTATATATATACAGTTGTTCGGGACTGTAGTTTATACGCTTTATTAATATTAATACCAATTTCACTAAGCTCTGAGTGGGGACAAACTTGGTATAACTTGGGGATAGAAAATGCTGAATACTAGCCCTTCGACAAGGAAGATAATTGATCTAAATATCGCCTATGATGGTCAATGTAGAACTGTGCAATATATAACAACTCTAATTAATGCATTTCTCCTACAATCTTTAACGGTCTTATTTTTTCGTATAAAAAGTTCATCTATGTTTTCTCGTCGAGGCTGCTGATGAGAAAGATCATTCACGTAGATATGGATGCATTTTATGTATCCGTTGAAATTAGAGATGAGCCAAGTTTAGCTGGAAAGCCTGTAGCTGTTGGTGGCAAATCTGATCGACGTGGCGTACTTTCAACATGTAATTATATTGCACGACAGTATGGTGTTAGTTCAGCAATGGCAACAGCATTGGCATTGAAAAAATGCCCTGATCTTATCGTTGTTCCCGGAAGAATGCATGTGTATAAAGAGGTAAGCCAGATCATTAGAAGTATTTTTGAACGCTATACCGATATAATTGAACCGCTTTCGTTAGATGAAGCCTATTTAGATGTAACCAACTCTGATTTACATCATGGCTCAGCAACGTTAATAGCTCAAGAAATAAGAGAGGAAATTTACCAGGCAACTGGGTTAACTGCTTCGGCAGGAATTGCTCCATTGAAGTTTATCGCGAAAGTTGCTTCTGATCTAAATAAACCTAATGGGCAATGCACTATAGGGCCAAACGACGTTTATCGTTTTATTGAAAAGTTGTCTTTAAAAAAAATCCCTGGTGTTGGTAAAGTCACATCTGAAAAACTACAAAAACTCGGTTTTGAAACATGTGGCGACATTAGAGCATCCGATGAGGCTTTCTTGGTAAGTAAGTTTGGTAAGTATGGCCAAGTTCTTTGGCACCGGAGTCATGGAATTGATGAGCGAGAAGTTCAAGTCAGCCGAATAAGAAAATCTGTTGGGGTGGAAAGGACCTTTGAATATGATATGAGCATTAGCCATGAAATGGCTGATGTTCTTAAGCAAGAGTTAATACCTGAACTTAAGAGAAGGGCGGCTAAGTACTTAGCGAATAGAAAGGTTAATAAGATTGGTGTAAAAGTAAAATTTCAAGACTTTCAACAAACGACAAAGGAACAGGCTTGTACAGAAATAAATATTGATTTATTTCTCAAGTTGTTAAGTGAGGCTGTCAGTCGTGGAAAAGGCAAATCTGTTAGATTATTAGGTGTTCATATTGGTCTTGCTGATGAGAAAGTAAATGAATTACAGCTTGGCTTAGATTTATAATCGCGCTTTGGGGCTATTAGCAAAATAGAAACAAGCTAGCTTCGGATGCAGTGTTATCAAGCTTTCATTTTCTCTAGTGGTTTTCAAAAGTTTGTACTTTTTTAGACTAAGCCAACGCGTCATTTATAGTCATACATCGCAGTTTTTTGTGCCGCATAAATAAAGCCACTTCCTCTTTCTGATAAATATTCATTCTATTTTTGTGATTAGAATTGCTCTTATTAAGATTTGTGATGAGTTATGACGGTTTTCGAAGAAAATACATTCAATCACAAGTGAAATTAAATTGTCAAAAACTAGCACTTTTAATTTTTTAATTTATGTTAATGTACAATTGTTCCTCAAGTCAAAACACCAAATGTTTCCGCTATAACCACAGGCTACTTTTATTACATCAAGCGAGATGATTACTCATTTACTCGCTTTTTTATCGATCTCAACATTTTACCGATCAAGCCGTTAGTTACAAAATTTAAGGACCTATTATGATCACAGCTAAATTGAAAGAATTAAATTATGACTTACTTAATGCCAATGACTACGAGACATACTTCATTGATGAGTGTATTACCTTAGTGAGAATACTTTCTGAATGTGCTTGGAAATCCATTTCAAAACATACAAAAAAACAACCAGTTGTAGTATGGAATGAAAGTTCAACAGAAGATAACGACCATGCTGTTTTTATGGCCAGTACTAGTGATGGTCAAGTAGCCATCTTTAACTTTAAAGATAAAGTTTATACCCAGTCAGGTAAGTTTATATCATTCTACCAATGGCTAAAAAAGCACTATCAGCTGCTACCTTACCTAATGCCCATCGGTACAAAATATAATATTCTAGCCATTACTATTCACTCTGAAAGACCTATTGCAGATAAATGTTATGAAGACATTTTAGAAGAAGATGAGCTGTTCTATGAAAGTGACGGGTTAATGCGCTGTGCACACGCTAGAGCCGCGGCAATAAAACTCGACGGCATGCTAGTGCGCTATCTTCTCGATACTATAACTTTTGACGAACGGGCCTTAGCCTTAGCTTGTGAACCCATGGCTATAACCTTGTTTCTTGATGCCACGGCAGAAGAAAGGCTATCAGCGATAGAAAAAATCCATTCATTGTTTGCGACATAGATGCTATTAACTTAAAAGCGCTTACTCTGGCATTTAATGCAAGCAGTACAGATGGAGCAAAACTAACCGCAGTAAAATTTAATCAAATCACTAAAGACGAGCAATTTTTACCAATTAAAGATAAAGAATCCTTTATAAAAAGCATTTCAGTTGAAAATATGCCTGATTCTATAATTTTTGATATTGATGATAGCCTAGTTTTTTGTTTCAACTGATACCAAGTCTATTAAGTTTTGCTCCCGAAGGTTGATTTTAAAAGGCTTACAGGCCGCGTTATTGATTTCGATAAGGTTCTCACAGGGATGTGAATCATTAGAACAACGCAGGAGCAGTTGTCGAGAATAACCATTACCTTCAATCAATGCTTTACCTACAGGGACGTACTTAGGTTCAGTCTAGAACTGTGAACCTGTGCCTCTAAAGCTTTTAAATTTCACTCAGTGGGAACAAACTTAGTTGAATTGGTATGAGACTACAAAATCGCCATTCACAACTTGTTTGCGACAATTAATGACGCAGCTGTAATTTATAATAATTTCAAAGCTAATCAATGAGAAAAATAATGGAAGAACTTTTGCAAACACGAGCAGAAATACTTATTACTGTCGTTGGTATTGGAGGTTGCGGTTGTAATACCGTTAATATGTTACATGAAAGCAATCTAGGTCATAGTGTTAATTTACTTGCCGTTAATACAGATTTAGCAACGCTGAACTTCATCGATGTTGAAAATAAAGTGTTGATAGGTGAAAACTTAACCAATGGCTATGGAGCTGGTGCAGACCCTGCTGTTGGATTGAAAGCCGCACAAGAAAGTGAGGAAGCCATAGAAAATGCGCTTCAAGGTAGTGATGTAGTTGTTATTACCGCCGGTTTTGGTGGTGGAACAGGCACAGGCGCTAGCCCCTTGGTGGCGAAAGTAGCTCGTGAATTAGGCATAAGTTGTATAGCAATTGTGACCTTACCATTTGAAAGTGAAGGTAAAATGCGTATGGATTACGCGTTACAAGGATTAGGTGATATTAAGGAGCCAGCACAAGCCTTTATTACACTATCCAATGATTTACTGCTTAAAGGGCTTTGTGATAGTGTCGGGCTATTTTCTGCTTTCAAGCAAAGTAATGACGTATTAAAAAATTTAGTTTCAGCCTTGGTTCAAATGTTTACTCAAACAGGTTTCATAAATGTTGATAAAAATGATTTTTCAAGAATATTATCATATGAAGGGGAGTCGATACTTGGCGTCGGTAAAGCTGAAAGCGAAGACCAATACCTAGAAGCTTTAGAGCAAGCGCTTAATAATCCACTGGTATCTATTGCCAATATTGACACCGCAAAAGGCATTATTATTCAGATCGTTTGTCGAGAAGAGATACAATTATCGACATACGACGGTATACCTAAACAAATTCGTTCTAAATTAGCCAATGAATCAGCCCTTATTGTTGTTGGTGTAACCTTAGATCCCAATTTAGATTCAGCCCTTGAGATCTTATTGATAGCATCAGGAATAAGCTGTGCGGATAAGCAAGTAAGTAACAAAGAACAAACCAAGAAAGTTTCATATTTAGATGATGATTTATCTTTTATTCGTCATGAAAGTAGCTCAATTGAAAGTAATGAACAGGTAGCTTCAGCTGAGGCTGATTATACTGATATCCCAGCAATAACGAGAAAGCTATTAGAAGCTCAACGATTAAACGATTTAGCCCAAGTAAAGGTGTGATCTAGTGTATTTCTAATGCAAAATTTATTGATACTTAGTGAGTAACTCTTGCGCTAGTGCTTTAAAATATGTTCTTAAAACGTTAGGTTCTAGCACTTCTATCGAGCTGCCCAGACCACGTAAAAAAGCCCGTAGTTTTGGATTATCTTCAACAGTTGCACTAATTTTTACTAGTTCCGAATTTTCAGTTTCAATCGTTGTTTGATTATCACTGAACTTACCATTACTCATAACAAAGTAACTGTCTTTACGAGCTAACAGAACGAGTGATATTTTTTCATGTCTAAGGTTAGAGCTGAAATATGAGTTTTTTATTTGTTCGAAATTAAACTGCTCTGGAACGCTGACCTCAACATCATCTATCTCAACATTTTTAATAAAAGCGATGGGGAATTTGTAAATTTTTTGATGAAAGCTTCCTATGCTACATATCAAGGTTACAACATTTTCTCGTTGAATTAAGCCTAATGGGTTTATGTGCTGATAGCGTTTCCAGATAGGATTTTTATTAGCCAATAAGTAACGTTTTAAATCTGCTGATATTTGTTTCTTGAAGTAAATTGCTTGCTTGATGATAGATAATGCTTCCTCATCAGGTAACGGTAAAGACACCAGATTATTACTATTAATTAAAGCAACTGAGTTTTTCCAGTGAGAGATCAAGGGAGATTTTTCATTTTTAATGATAATGTCTGCTTTTTGAAAATATGCAGAAAGATCATCTAAGGTCGACTCTGGCAGTAAAGTGCCCGCCACTTCTTTTAACGTTGAAAATGCCAACGCAGAATTAGCATCCATTAAAGAAATATTAAGTTTTTTCCAGTTTAGGTTGATTGACCAGCCATAAGGTTTTGAGCGCTTATCTACTTCAAGCCCAAATATACCTAAAGATTCAATCGCTTCTAGGTCACGCTGTATTTTTCTAATAACTAGCTTTTCATGGCCGTAAGACTCAAGTAAATCAAGTAGTTGCCGTGTAGAGATTTTATTAGGGGAGCGTGGAATATGATCAAGTAAATCTAATCGTCGCTGAAATGCTAACAAAGCCTGAGCCTCTAGTATGATTAATCAATTATATTAGAGGCTATCATACTAATGCGACAATAAGTGTCGCACTAGTTGTTATTAAATACAAAAACCATGGTAGTAAGGTATAGTCTTGTTTTAACTTAATTAAATTTTAATATTTTAATTAAACTGCCTGTTTTTATTAAACCGCATTAAGGAATGTCTATGTTTGGAGTACGAGTTTTTGACACTGTTTTAAATGAAAACCACAAAGATACTGTAACAAGAAATGCAGCTGATTTTTGGAAGCCATTTTGCCAATCAGCTGGTTGGGATTTTAATTATGAAAGAGTGCACTCTTTACAGGATTTAGAATACTTTCTATCAAGGAAAATAAAAGAAGATATTATAATATTCTCAGGTCATGGTGAATATGATGGCTTTCATTTAACGAATAAAAGTTGTTTTGATGGGGATAATTTAAAACCGTTACCTGAAAAAAACCATGGGAAATTAGTTATATTTTCCTCCTGTCTCATTGGTAAGAATGAAGAGTTGGCTCATAGCCTAAAAACATATTTTAAAGCCTCGGCATTAATTTCGTATCGTGAGCTTATGATGGACCAATTCTGTTTCTTATATGAATCCACACTATTATCATTTATTGAACACAAGTTAAGTAAGAAAAAGAACAGTTTTACTTTAAATGATTTTTCAGAGTTCCAAGGTTATACAGAATTTATGAAGAACATGAATAAAGAAAATGCAAAATTACACCCGATGGTTTGGACCTGATTCATCGGGTATTACATCTACGTTATGAATCTAAAACAATAGAGTTATTTACTTGTACAGAACATATTTAATATTCTTAAAGGGACTATCCTATCGATGAGTTGGTGAGGGAATTTTCATGATAATGTTGTAGCTGAAAGTTTTCTAGCCACCATCACAAAGCAGATTATTAAAAATAAGATATACTCAACACGTAACGATGGGAAGTTGAGGTAGTTAATTTACTGTCTACGAATTTCTTAAAGCATCAAATTACATTAGTAAGCTATGGACTTCCCAGACTGAACTTGGTACAGGTTATTTACGTAACATAAATCTGAAAAAGTCCAATGTAAATTAAAGAAATTTATTCGCCGTACTAGGGTCTATTCTGTAGTTGTTGAGTTCAATTTACTTTTATTACTAAATCATTTTTATATAAAATATAACGGGAAAATTATGTTGAGAAAATCTTTAGTGACGTTGGCACTGTTATTGGGCGTTTCTGCGGTTGCATCGGTTGCCGCACAAGATATGGCTGATGCCAATATAACGGTACAACCGGCTGCCGGTGATGTTTATATGCTACAAGGTCCCGGTGGTAATATTGGTGTATTAGCAACAGAAAAGGGCTTATTGCTGGTTGATGACAAGTTTGCGTCTTTAGCTGAGAAAATTGAATTTGCGATGAAGGGCATTGAAGATAATGAACTTAAGTATGTGATCAATACTCATTATCATGGTGATCATACTGGCAGCAATCAGTTCTTTGCTCATAAAGCACCTATATTTGCCCATGAAAACGTCCGTAACCGTTTAAGTAGTAAAGCTGGGCTTAGTGCTGAAAGTTTACCGGTTGTTACTTACAAAGATGGCATTACCATTTATTTAGATAATGAAGAAGTCCAGCTAACGCATTTGCCCGCGGGACATACCGATGGCGATACGTACGTGTATTTTAAAAACGCTAATGTTTTGCACACGGGAGATTTATTTTTTGAAGTCGGTTTTCCTTACGTTGACCTAAAAAGTGGAGGCAGTATTAAAGGCTATTTAGCCAGTGTTCGCCATATGATAGCTAACACGCCAGATGATGTAGTGATAATTCCTGGTCATGGCAAATTAACTAATAAAAAGCGTCTAGTTGCCTTTGCTGAAATGATGGCTTATAGCATTGATAAAGTCAGTAAAGCATTGGCTGCGGGTAAGTCTGAAGCAGATATTGTTGCACAAGGTATTGGGGAGAAGTATCAGCATTTATCTTGGTCATTTATCACCGAAGAGAAATGGTTAAAAACTTTAATTGCTGATTTAAAGTAAACAGTATCAACTACAATAGTAATAGCAAGTCTGTTAAGTTTGCTCCCGAAGCGGGATTTTAATAGGCTTACAGGTCGTGTTATTGATTTCGATAAGGCTCTCACAGGGATGTGAGTCATTAGAACAACGCAGGAGCAGTTGTCGAGAATAACCATTGTCGAAATCAACACCTTGCCTAAATGGATGTAGCTACTTAGCTTCAGTCTGGAACTGTGAAGCTGTGCCGCTAAAGCTTTTAAACTTCACTGAGTGGGAAGAAACTTAGTAGAATTGGTACCAATTTAAATCTGTCAACTTTATGCGTGGTCGCAGTATTCAAAATCCACTAGTGATTAGGAGAATGTCAAAATTTAACTGAGACACAAATCAAAAACAATTATTACGCGTTGTGGAGAAGGAGCTAAGTTTGTCTGTAATGGGTTTAGCGCAAATAGACAGTAATTAAGCTGAACTCGGGATAATAAATGCTTTTCTAGCCGCTATCTTTCCTGATTTCTACACTTAATTCACTTGCAATAGATCTCGCTATTGACGCGTGAATTAAGCTTGAACTGAGAAAGTCCTTGCGCCAAGGTTTTCACCAAGGCACAAGTCCGCTGTGTGAAGAGAACGTAATTTATCAAAGATCAAAACCCTTAACGCCGTGGCAGTGGGAATGAGACCTACAGGGATTAAAAGTTTACGTAAGCACCTAATACAAAAGAGGTATCTGACTTATCATTCCAGTCAAAATTGGTTTTTTCTATACCGGCTTTAAGGTTTAAATTTTGCCCTTTCATAAAATAAGTAAAACCTAAACGGACTGAATCGAAGGTACCAATATTAGCTGTATCGGTAGAATCCCATTGTTCATAACCCGCCCAAACTTGCCAATCATTAACTAAAAAGCCGGTTTGTGCATAAAAACCATCACCTTCTGAATTTTTACCATTACCACCTGTTTGTAATAAACCTGCGCCGTCTAATTCCATTTTACTGTATGCTGCTTCAGCAGATAAAGTACCATTACCAATGGGTTGCTCTATAAAACCGTCAACGGTTAATAATGAGTAATCAACAGCCTTACCTGTGTCAACTTCAATAGTCGCGTCTGCTTGTGCGGTATATGATACCCCTAATGAATAAGTTTCCTTTTTACCTAAATAAGTAGATGCGTTGTAGTAACCGCTTTCGGCGTCACCAAAGTTAACTTGAAAACGTCCTGAATACATATAACCATCACTTGCCGCGTCGTCGGCACCATTATATAAGCCAATATAATATTTGTAATGAGTGTCGTTGCTGATATTACCCTTACCAAAAACAGTAGCACCGCCATCACGAACCGCGTATTTTGAACCAAGCCCAGATTTAGTTTCACCAATGGTGGTATTAGAAAACGACTCTAAAGCGCGGCCACCCCAGTTTAATGATTTATAAGCAATGCCTGGGCGATCCAAGGTCATTAATGCTGCGGATGAAGTTAAATTTTGGCGTGATGCAGGCACCATATTTTCACCAACAATAATATTAAAATTTTCACTAGGCTTAAAGGTGATAAAGGCATCGATCATATCCATGCTTTTACCCGATACGTCAGTTTGTAAGAAAATGCTGGCTTTATCAGTAAGGGTTGACCCTAAGCGAAAACGCGCACGGCGTACTTTAAATTCATCTTCTGTATTAACGTCGCCGCTGCGGGTGATTAATAAAGTTTGTAAACGAAAGCCAAGGTCGATTGTGGCATCATCGTTTATTTTAATTTTAGCACCAGCATTAGCTGTGCCTGCCGCGCTTAATAATGCTGCGGTGGTAATAGCAAGAGTTACATTTTTCATTGTTTTCCCCAAAATTCATATAAAGGTTGATTTATTTTTCTAGATTGTTTTTGAATGTTACTAAATGGTATTTCTTTGTATCTATCTCAATATTGCAAGCAGCATACCAATAAATAAAAAAATCAACCTATTGAAAAATAATAAGAAAATATTTATAGATGTTTTTGTTGGGTGAAATTCCACCCAATTACTTTAGTGATGGGTGGCTTTGGTATGTCGGTTATCATCGCGATAAAATAATGGCACTGAGCTGTTATGAGTTGAAAATATCAAAAATAAATGAAAACAGAAAATATCAGGCCAAACAAAATATCAGGCCAGCCATAAGAACAAAATATCAGCAAAATATCAGGCCAGCCATAAGAAAATATCGGCCCAAAATATCGGCCAGCCATAATAGCTCGTCTACATTTCATCTAATAAACTACACTTAATTTACCCTTACTAAGTTCGGTGATTGTCATGCCTAAGCCCCGTTCACAACAAATTAGTTTACTCGATACGCCTTATTATCATATTTGTAGCCGCACGGTACGAAAGGCATTTTTATGTGGTGTAGATAAAGAAACGGGTGTGAGTTATGCGCACACGCGCAGTTGGATAGAAAAACGTATATTTCAATTATCTCAAGCCTTTGCTATCGATATTTGTGCCCATGCTGTTATGCATAACCATTTACACTTGGTATTACATGTAGATAGCGAGCAAGTGAAAAGTTGGACAACAGAAGAAGTATTAAGGCGTTGGCATCGTTTATTTAAAGGCACATTGCTGACTCAGCAATACACAAGTAAACATCCTCTCGATAAGTTTCAACTGGCAATAGTTGAAGAAACCGCGAACATCTATAAACAACGGTTAATCGATATCAGCTGGTTCATGCGCTCGTTAAATGAGCCTATCGCCCGTCAAGCCAACCGAGAAGATAAATGTACAGGACATTTTTGGGAGGGACGCTTTAAATCACAAGCCTTATTGGATGAGGGCGCACTGCTGTCGTGCATGGCTTATGTTGACTTAAACCCCGTCCGTGCGGGTATTGCATCGACACCGGAGCAGTCCGACTTCACCAGTATCCAATTACGTATTAAAGCAGCAATAAAAGGCAGACAACCAGCCGTGTTACTGTCTTTTAGCGGAAATGAACATAAAAGCAAAACCACAGGTATTCGATTCAACTTACAAGATTACTTCACCCTTGTGGATGAAACCGGCCGCATACTCAGAGATGATAAGCGTGGCGCTATTAATCCTAAGGTAACTAAGATACTGGTAAGACTACAGATCAGTGATAAAGGTTGGTTAAAGTTGACCACTAACTTTGAAGGTATTTTTACCGGCGCGGTAGGTACAGCAGAGCACTTATGTGAATTTAGTGAACATGTAGGTCTAAAAAGAACCCACGGCCTAGCGAATGCTAAAATATGTTTGAATAGCGTTTAAGTTTCTTTTTTTAACCCTCGCGAAATCAATGTTAGCTTAAGAGTGGCGGGCAAAGTTCCGCTAACGTTCAGTGAATAGCAAATATTGTGCTCAAATGAGCGGTTAGAGCCGGTAAATTTAGTCAATTACTTTTAAATTGCTCAAAGTGCATCACTCGGTGCGTCACCATTATTGTTTGTATTTATTATGGATGGCATAATTAATTAATTGATTAATTGATTAATTGGCCTGTTACTTGGGCATAGGTCTTTTTATCAAATTACGGAGTTTTAAATCATGGATGAGTCAAAAACTGAAAATATTTATTGGAGATTTATAAAGTGTTTAATCTCAATATCTTTATCAATTGTATTACTTGATCTTTCTGGTGTGGATGCAGCAAAAGCAAATGTTTTTTCATTTGATACGTTTTCATTTGCAATATTAATTCTTCTTTCAAGTTGCTTATATGCTTTTGATAATATGCTTAAAAGTATTGCAGAATTGTTTAATAAACAAGTAAAACATCCTTGAGTAATTAAAAATATAACAAATTAATCAAACGAAAATTGCTGACCAGTGACTACGGCTTAAATAGTCAATAATTTCTTGATTTTAATATCTGTAATATCGGGGCAACTACTGTTAACCTTGCTATTGTTATCGGCTACTTAGGCGACAGAACAGCCAAGTATGAAGTACATTTAATTTTAAAATAAGGACATTTATGAAACATATTTTATTCACCATGATTTTATTAGTGCTCAGCGCTTGTGGCGGCGGGGGCGGTTCTGATAAAAAAGCTGACGACGTCAATAATTTCCCAGATGAAACAGAAAGCTTTACTTTACAGAACATCAGATTTGATTCAAAAGATTACTATGAAGGAGAGCTGGTTACGGTTACAAAAGGGACTAGCTTTGAAGTGCAGTGGGTATCCCCCACCTCAGCATCCTACAAAATAGATTTATATTTATCGGCTAACGATGAAGTACATTCTGATAATAATAAAATAGTAGAACTTAAATGTGGCAGCACTTCTTTCTCACTTTGCCCAAACGCAACTGGTGAAGTTCAATGTAAAATTGATGACAGCAAATTATCTTGCTCTATTGGGAGTGACTTTGTAGGTAGTGCGAATTTTCTGGATGAAAACCTATCAAGCCTAAGGTTTATTATAAAAGGTTGTGACGCCCTCAGTAACTGTGATCTAAAAACGTTTAATTTGTCGGTACAAAATAATACGGGTGATTAAGAATAACCTTGTAGTTAAAAATATCCTATGAAACGTTATTTATTGGAAATCCTACGGGTGCTATTAATATAGCTGGTGTGAACATTTCCTTAGAAAAAGTGAAGCCTATCAATTGTCTATGGTGTTCTACATAACATCAGCTCGGATTGGGTAGTACCATAACTTGTCGATTTATAACGTTATTGGTTGAATTATTCATTAACTCTCTTTAAGTGACAGGTTAACAAAACCGCAATGATACAATTTAGCTGCTAGCAAAGCATTTTACCAACCAATAGTGTGCTATTGGCCGTGAAATAACGCTGATAAACGCTTAAATAGTAGGTAGAATAAAGCGGCTTATACCAATTCTATTAAGTTTGTTCCCACTCAGCGCTGGTAAGCTCCCTAAGGGGGATTTTAAAAGGCTCACAGGTCGCGTTATTGATTTCGATAAGGTTCTCACAGGGATGTGAGTCATTAGAACAACGCAGGAGCAGTTGTCGAGAATAACCCTTATCTTCAATCAACACCTTGCCTCTAAACCTTTTAAATTTCACTGAGTGAGAAATTGGTATTATTATGCCTAGCTACTGATGTGAACGAAATCTTAACGTTGTAGCGTCAGCATCGTAAATCAGCACTCGTTGATAAGCCGGCATTAAGTAACTTTGCGCTGTGGCATTGCTAATAACCTCAGACCATAGTTCGACTTGGGCATTGTTATACTTACTGTAAGTAACACCTAGCGTTGGGTCAAAGCGATAGAAATAGCTATTATCATCAGTATCTGTGCTGGTGTTAAACGTTTGCACGTTAGCATTGCCTTGCAGTAGTCCGTTATCTGCGTAGGTGGTGCCATTAAAACTTGCCCATTCGCTAACATTGTCGGCGGTATATATAGTATTGCCGTCATGGCTGATAGCAAAGTTAGATAAGTTATCAAAAGCTACGTTGGTATAAGCAGGCTCATTGGTTACTGAAACCATTTCACTAGCATAAGCATTATAAGCCAAGACAAAGCGTTCAAGCGATGTTGTTGATTGATTATAAACCATATACACATCAGCACTATTTGCTTGGGCGATTGTTGAGGCAAAAAATGCATTTTCTTGATCCCAGTACTGACGCACTAAGTTAAGATCGGCATACTCAAGTGTTTGGGTAATAACAACAGGTGCACCCGCCACTATTTTTATCATTAGCGGGCGAAAATCTATGGTGATATCATCGCTGTTGATTTGACTAAACTGATAAAGAGTTAAGTCAAACTGATAGTGGTTAACTCGAGTCTGCTCCACTTCATCTTCATTAAGGTAAGTTTCACTATTTGATGCTAAAAGCATAGAGCCATCAGGATGAATGACTAAATTAGTTAAATCGACTCCAGCTAAAGGTGAAGTTGTTGTGTTAATTAATGCGCCAGAAATAATATGATAGGTGCTCAGGCTATCACCACTAGCAACATAAACGTATGGGCGCATAGGATCTAAAACAATCCCTGAGGTATTAAAGCTGATATTTTCTATATCAACATCAATAGCATCACTTGAACCTTTATTGAATGTTACATTAATGCTGCCAGATAATGCTGAACCCGCGGTTGTCGGTGATAAGGTAATTACCGCATTGTGAATACCGTCGGTAGCTATATTTGCTGGCAATCCTGTAATCGTAAGCGTGTTGTTAATGTTATCAGTTGACAGCGATAACCAGTTTACATTTGTACTTGCTTGCCAAGCTATGTTGGTTTCACTATTGGTTATAATATCAACGGTATGCACTAGTGTTTGTTCTGTCGCTAAGCTGTTAAAGGCAAGCGCAGGGTAGTTGCTACTTAATCTGATAGCATCAACCGCAAGTTCAACTAAAATAACTCTTGTGGTGTCAGTTATAGGGTCATAAATTGCAATACTTGCCGTCATTAACCCCCAACCGGTAATTGAGCTACGGTCGATATCAATTAAAATACTATCGCCATTTTCATCACTTTGTTGGGTTAATATTAGCCAAGGCGCATTCGTTGTTGCTTGCCAATCCGTACCAATATTTTGTAGAGTAAGCTCTTGCTGCGCTATTGCGCTGTTACCAAAACTTGTTGTAAAAGCGAGTTTTTTAGCAGAAGTAGAAAATTGACTTAAGTTGATGACACTGATGGTGTTAGCACTTGTTGATGTTAGCACTGCTCGGCTATCGCCATTAGCAATGAACATATTGGTTGGCTGATTTTGCCCTAATTCAATACTATTCGCTATGCTTTGCTGTTCATTGTATACATCAACTTTAAAACCAACAGCATCTTCAAATCTAACGTAGTGAGGGCGATCATTAGCGCTATGAGCAAGGGCCAAATTTGTTAGTGTATCGTCACTATTTAATACGCCATTATCGGTAAATGTTGTACCGTCAAAGCTAATCCATTCGCTGGTTGGGCTGATAGCATAGATATTTTTTTCATCAGCGGTGACATAAAAATCACTAATTTGGTCATTGTCAGCTAAAAGCTCGGGGCGGTAAGTATGACTAATTTTACTGCTAATTGGATTACGGCCAAAATCGTTCACTTTGATATCGATGCGTTTTATCGACATGACGTCAACACTGGTATCTAGCGCAAATAATGCTTGTGTTTGTTCAGCAATATTAAATGCTCGCGCAAAAAAGGCACTGGCGCTATCAAAGCCAACGCGGTTTAGATTCTCATCTGCATATTCTAATACGGCGGTTGCAACGAAGTAGCGTCCGTCAATGCGGACAAACTTTACAGGCTCGCTGATGATATCGGTATCAGCTAACTCAATAAAGCTCATGTCAGCTAAGTTAATTTGATACCTGTGGGTAACTGTTTCGCTGGTCTCTTCATCAATTATCGTCGTTTCGATAGCCTTAGCTAACATGATAGTGGCATCAGGATGAATAATGAGTTGCTCTAATAAGGTTTCTGCCGGTGCGATAACTATCGTTGATAGCAACTCATTGGTATATAAGTGGTAACTGCGAAGCTCGTTGTTAGTGGCAACGTAATATTGAGGCAGTAACGGGTTAATGACTACACCACTGGTGTTTTCACTGTTATTACTATTAGCGACAACTTCAACCGTATTGTTTTTAGTATTTGCATCTGACTTGTAAAAACTGACTTGAATGCTCTGTGCTATTGCGCTCGTTGCTTCGTCACCAGTTAAGGTGATTTCGGCAACTGTTGTGCTGTTATTCGCTAAAGTTGTACTGTCTGCACTGATGGTTAATTGATTGTTTTGTGGATCAGCGGTTAATGTTAACCAACTTGCGTCAGTGCTGGCTTGCCATCCCCAGGGCAAAATACTATTTGAATTGATATTAATCGTGGTTTGGTTGTTACTAATATTACCCGTTTCAGCTAAAGCAACCGTCGCTTTATTAGCAAATAAATGTATGTTATCTAAACTTAATTCAACAGGATATTTAGTGGTGCCTAACGGAGTTGTTATATCTATAGTGCCACTATATAAGTTAGCTTCAGTGAGCTCGCTAAGGTTTGGGGTAGCGGTTATGGTTGTTATACCGTCGGCAAAGCTTTTATCAACACTTAACCAAGGCACTGAACTGGCTAAGGTAAGGTTATCGGAACTTGAACTGAGGCTAATTGTTTTCGCGGCAATGCTTTCAACACCAAAAGTATCATCAAAAGTTAGCGCCTGCCAAATCAGTAGTGAAACATTAATATCAGCATGAGCAAAGTTAGTAGTTGCTGCATCGCCACTGGATAACCTGAGTGTAGTGCCGTATAGGTCTGGGTTAATTCTATCAGCATTAACCACATCAATATGAATGGTAGCGGTGTTACTGGTTAGGTTTTCAATGCGGTAATTTAACCAACCGACGGGGCTTGCAGTAGGGGCAAAACCAAGTAATAAACCATTACCATCAAAGGTAACATCTACGGAAATAGTGTGGCCTTCATCTTGCAAGAATTCATTGGTAAATGCTACCGATGAAAGTGATGCATTAATGTTAAATGTTGGCGTTTGATCACTTGAACCACCACATGCTTGTAAAAATAGTGAACTACATAAAATTAGCCACACTAGACGCATGTTTTTAATTTGTCCTTTCATACAGATCCCTGTTTTTATTAATAGCTAGAGTTTAGCTTTTATTTATGACTGTAAGTAATATCAATGCTATCGACGAATAGGCGATTTTTGAGTGTTTAAAGGGCTTATTCATTCATTACTTTTATAAGTATGAGTTTATTTTGCGCGATTATTAACATAATGTAAAACTTATCCTCATTAATCAACGTGTGATGCTTTTATAGCGGTACTTTTTCTTGCTCTGTGAAGTTGTAAGCTTGACTATTCATCGGTCTATAGCAATGAATATCTTTAGCTATAATGCAGGTTAATTACGTACTTTTAAATCACCTTATTTCAGCAAAGCTATTGTTTTATTATCGCTTAGCAAGAACTTAGCGAAATTAGAGAGGTGAATAATTACAATAAAAGTTGAGCGTAATCTGAGGGATAAGAAGGAATATGGCGATTATTGTGTGCTCTATTATATAACGAACTTTGAATGAAAGGCCTTTCAGCGATAATATGTTAAGTCACCAAATTGTTACAACAGATGCTTGTTGTAATGCCAAAAATGAACGGGGATAAACAACCGTTAATGGCAAAACTGTGTAAAAATTAGCAATAAATCCTTAAATACATTGGTATCTTTAAGCTGAGCTTGCGTATAATAAGCGCTTTGGTGCGTCCCTAATAAAAGTTCAAATAGATAAAGCTAGAACAGTGCGCTTTATGCAACAGCGTGGTTTCTCTATCAACGAAATCATGACACTATTAAACGCTTAAACAGAATTAATTTTTCGAAAAGTTGGAAATTCAAATGATTGAAACTAGTGCCCAATTGCGTCAGGCATTTTTAGATTTTTATGCTTCTAAGCAGCACCAAATTGTTGCAAGTAGCTCTCTTGTTCCTGGCAACGATGCGACATTACTATTTACTAATGCCGGTATGGTACCGTTTAAAGATGTATTTCTTGGTGGTGATACCCGCAGTTATACACGAGCTACGTCAGCACAGCGCTGTGTGCGTGCCGGCGGTAAACATAATGATTTAGAAAATGTCGGCTATACCGCACGTCATCATACTTTTTTCGAAATGTTAGGTAATTTCAGTTTTGGAGATTACTTTAAAAAAGATGCTATTCACTATGCGTGGGAATTTTTAACCACAGTATTGGCATTACCCAAAGAAAAGCTTTTAGTGACTATTTATGAGAGTGATGAAGAAGCATATAACTTTTGGCTAAATGATATTGGCATACCAGCAGAAAAAATTATTCGTATTGGTGATAAGTCAGCAGATAAAAAGTACGAATCTGATAACTTTTGGTCGATGGGTGATACGGGACCATGTGGTCCATGTTCAGAGATTTTTTATGATCACGGAGAAGATATCTTCGGTGGCCCTCCTGGTTCGCCTGATGAAGATGGCGATCGTTTCATCGAAATTTGGAATATTGTTTTCATGCAGTACAACCGTCACGCTGATGGTACGATGGAACCGCTCCCTAAACCGTCGGTTGATACGGGCATGGGATTAGAACGCATTGCAGCAATCATGCAGGGTGTGCATAGCAATTATGAAATTGATATTTTCCAAGGCTTAATTCGTGATACCGCTAAATTACTTGAGTGTGACGATTTAGCGCATAAATCATTGCGCGTTATTGCTGACCATATTCGTTCATGTAGCTTTTTGATCACCGATGGTGTTATGCCGTCAAATGAAGGACGTGGTTATGTTTTACGTCGTATTATTCGTCGTGCTATCCGCCATGGTCATAAATTAGAAGCCAAATCATTCTTCTTTCATAAAATAGTCGCCTCCTTAGCTGAGCAAATGGGGCAGGCATATCCTGAACTTGTTCAGCAACAAGCTATTATTGAAAAAATCTTACGTATCGAAGAAGAACAATTTGGCCGAACATTAGATCGCGGTATGACGTTACTAGAAGATATTCTAGCTGAACTTAAAGGCGATACCATTGCCGGCGATGATGTCTTTAAATTGTATGATACTTATGGCTTTCCAGCAGATTTAACCGCGGATATCGCTCGTGAACGTCAATTAAGCATAGACCTTGAAGGTTTTGATGCTGCGATGACTCAGCAACGTATTCGAGCGCAGAAAGCCAGTCAATTTGGTACTGATTATAACAACACAATTAAGTCTGATCACCGTACCCAATTTAAAGGTTACACCCGTAATGAAATATCATCGACGGTTGTTGAGCTTTTTAATGATGATTCATCCGTGGTTGAACTAAATGCCGGCGAAACTGGTATTGTTGTGCTTGATAAAACGCCATTTTATGCTGAATCTGGTGGACAGGTTGGTGATAGCGGCGTGCTGCATATTGATGATGGTATATTTGAAGTAACAGATACTTTTAAATTAGGTCACGCATTTGCCCACAAAGGTATTGCGCATCACAACATTGGTTTGAACCGCCGTGTCAAAGCAGAGATTAACAGTGAGCGTCGTGCAGCTATTGTTAAAAATCATACCGCTACACATATTTTACACGCGACATTGCGTAAAGTACTAGGTGAACATGTCACGCAGAAAGGTTCTTTATGTGATGCTGAAAAATTACGTTTTGACTTTTCTCATTTTGAAGGCGTTACACGTGAAGAATTAAGCACTATTGAACGTATGGTCAATGAACAAATTCGCAGTAACTTAACTCGTGAAACGCAGTTAATGCAAATTGACGAGGCAAAAGAAAAAGGTGCCATGGCATTATTCGGTGAAAAGTATGACGATGAAGTACGTGTTGTTACTTTAGGCGGCTTTTCTACCGAACTTTGTGGTGGCGTGCATGTTGATCGTACCGGTGACATTGGGTTATTTAAAATTGTTTCTGAGTCAGGCATTGCTGCTGGTGTACGACGCATAGAAGCGGTAACAGCTGAGGCGGCATTAAATTATTTTACTGCCCAAGAGCAAATGTTAAACACTATTGCAGTATTAGTTAAAACTGACCCGGTAAATGTAACCAGTAAAGTTGAACAAGTTATCTTGCGCAATAAAGAGTTAGAGAAAGAACTCGCCCAATTTAAACAGCAATTGGCTAGTCAAGCAGGCTCTGATCTAGTGAGTCAAGCCATTGAATTTAATGGTGTGAAAGCACTTATTGCTAATTTGAACGGTGTTGAGGCTAAATCTCTGCGTGGTATGGTTGATGATCTGAAAAACAAGATGGGTTCAGGCATTATATTGCTAGCTACAGCTAGTGATAATAAGGTGAGCTTGATTGCTGGCGTGACTAAAGATCTTATTGGTCAAGTAAAGTCAGGCGAATTAGTTAATGTCGCAGCACAAGAAGTTGGCGGTAAAGGTGGTGGACGCCCTGATATGGCACAAGCGGGTGGTAGTCAGCCAGAAAACATTGAAGTCGCTTTAAAGGCAGCAAAAGGCTGGTTAGAAGATAAATTAAGCTAACTTAACACCAGAGATTATAAATATACTTAAAGGGGCTTTAGCCCCTTTTTTATTGGCTTTCAAAAAGCTAATAATAGTATAGCTCAGTTCGGGTTAAGCTACTTTATACCAATTCTACTAAGCTTGTTCCCGCTCAGTGAAGTTTAAAAGCTTTAGTGGCACAGGTTCACCGTTCCAGACTGAACCTAAGTACATCCATGTTGGCAAGGCATTGATTAAAGATAATGGTTATTCTCGACATCTGCTCCTGCGTTGTTCTAATGACTCACATCCCTGTGAGAACCTTGTCAAAATCAATAACACCGACGGTAAGCCTTTTAAAATTCCCCTTAGGGAGCTTACCAGCGCTGAGTGGGAACAAACTTAATAGACTTGGTATAACCTTATTTACAACACTTGTGCTATCACGCCCACTGTTTTAGGTGAACACTACACTGTCCTTTGCAAGTGCCACAGGCGTTAAAGTGTAAATTTAAATAATTCCCTCCTTAGAGCGAATTTTTTCCTCACTTTTCTGGTCTTTTGTTAATAGTGTGTAACGATAATGGCGGTTATTTTTATTGTTTGATAAAAATTTACCTAAATTTACAAAAAACTATCAATATAGTGTTTATTGTTTCATCAAGGTTGTTAAAATGAAGGCTAATGGTTGCAATTGTATTCTACTAGAGCTTTTATAAGTTTTCTGTTAAACACTGATAATTCGACGTTGTCGATGGAAGCTTCAATGTTTGATAAGTATTTTAGATACTTATTGTGAACTTTAATGCACTTTTGCAAAAATTAGACTAAATTTAATTTGTTACTAGCTTATATATATTTAGTGGATATCGTTTTTAAACATAAAGGAAATTAGGATGTTAATATTAACTCGCCGAGTTGGTGAAACGTTGATGATCGGAGACGACGTCACAGTGACAGTGTTAGGGGTGAAAGGCAATCAAGTACGTATTGGTGTTAATGCGCCAAAGGAAGTGTCGGTTCATCGTGAAGAAATCTATATGAGAATACAATCAGAAAAAGGTGAGGGTGAATCCTCAGGTAATAAATTTTAATTGGTGCTCATAATTAAAGCCGACGTTTGTCGGCTTTTTTGATTTTACGATATGTATTATTATCACTTTTCTCTGGCTTTTTCGTTGATTAATGTTTGAAAAACGAGCGTGTTGTTTGAATTCTCGACAAACAGTCAGAAAATAGAAAAAAATGCTGAAAAAAGTTTGACTTATTTTTTTAATCCCTTATTATTCGCACCCATTGGAGAGGTGGCCGAGTGGCCGAAGGCGCTCCCCTGCTAAGGGAGTATCTGGTTTATCCCGGATCGAGGGTTCGAATCCCTCCCTCTCCGCCATTCTTTCAGATTGGCATCGTACGAACAACGATAATGAAATAGTTCAAGTGAATGGATATGATATTGACTAGGTTGTCTACCTAAGTAAATATTGTTTAGTTCACTATCTCTTGAACTTAGAGATATAAATAAAAAGTTTGTTAAGGACGCGTAGCTCAGCTGGATAGAGTACCTGGCTACGAACCAGGCGGTCGCAGGTTCGACTCCTGCCGCGTCCGCCACTTTTCTTTAAGTGGCTAAATAATAAAGAGTAGCTAATATTAAAGCTAATCAAAAATAAATATGTAATTAATGTTAGGTAAGTTATTAATATTAGTTTATTGCGGACGCGTAGCTCAGCTGGATAGAGTACCTGGCTACGAACCAGGCGGTCGCAGGTTCGACTCCTGCCGCGTCCGCCACATTGAGAAAGCCAGTCAGATGACTGGTTTTTTTCTATTTAATATTTTACTTCATTATGTCGGTATATTATTAAAGTATTGTGGATAGTACGTTAAGTCGTGGTATTCATTATCTCCTAAACATGAGATATTAAAAGCAGTTTATTGCGAATACGTAGACTAGTTGGATGGGATTCTAATGTTAATGGCTACGAGCTCTGTTCGTTATCTCCTAAACATGAGATATTAAAAACAGTTTATTGCGAATACGTAGACTAGTTGGATGAGTTATCTAATGTTAATGGCTACGAGCTCTGTTCGTTATCTCCTAAACATGAGATATTAAAAACAGTTTATTGCGAATACGTAGACTAGTTGGATGAGTTATCTAATGTTAATGGCTACGAGCTCTGTTCGTTATCTCCTAAATATGAGATATTAAAAACAGTTTATTGCGAATACGTAGACTAGTTGGATGAGTTATCTAATGTTAATGGCTACGAGCTCTGTTCGTTATCTCCTAAATATGAGATATTAAAAACAGTTTATTGCGAATACGTAGACTAGTTGGATGAGTTATCTAAT